>ONDK01000014.1 GCA_900316565.1 uncultured Prevotella sp.
ACTGGACGAAAATGGTTCAGGAGGCTAAGGAAAGACCTCCTGAACCGAGTCTGTTTGATTAGAGGGGGCTTACTTTTTGAAAGAATAAGCCCGAAGTCCAAATTTACAGGGCTTCGGGTTGGATGTTTTTGCCATTTTGAGTTTTAGCGGACAGCAATAATATCCAATGATGGCGCTGAGTAGTTACATTACGAGATAACAACTTAGAGCCTCTACAACGCTCTGAACAGGGGGTCAAAAACTGCATTTAACATATTTCAACGGCTTTTTCTTGGAAGTCTCGGAAAAAAAAGATACATTTGCATCTGAAGCAACACCCCAAGAGACGTTAACTTAAAATCACACAAACTCAAAAGGAACACATTATCACGCTAAACACCCCAAGACATAAACAAAGAATCATAAACTAACAAACTTAAATTACAATACTATGGAAGTCGAGAAAATAATGTCAGCACTGGAACAGAAACATCCGGGTGAGTCAGAGTACTTACAGGCTGTGAAGGAAGTGCTTATCTCAGTAAAGGACGTCTACAACCAGCATCCCGAATTCGAAAAAGCAAAGATAATAGAGCGTCTCGTGGAACCGGAACGGATAATAACATTCCGTGTACCATGGGTCGACGACAAAGGCGAGGTACAGGTGAACCTCGGATACCGTGTACAGTTCAACTCTGCCATAGGCCCGTATAAAGGCGGACTGCGGTTCCACGCATCGGTGAACCTGTCGATACTGAAGTTCTTAGGCTTCGAGCAGACCTTTAAGAACGCTCTCACCACACTGCCGATGGGCGGCGGCAAAGGCGGTTCCGACTTCTCCCCACGCGGGAAGAGCAACGCCGAGATAATGAGGTTCTGTCAGAGCTTCATGCAAGAGCTGTTCAAATATGTAGGACCGGACATGGACATCCCTGCCGGCGACATCGGCGTGGGAGGCCGGGAGATAGGCTATCTCTTCGGAGAGTACAAACGGCTGACGAGCATGTTCCAGGGCGCCACCATCACCGGAAAAGGTCTTGAATATGGAGGAAGCATCCTCCGGCCGGAGGCTACGGGCTACGGTGCCCTGTACTTTGTCCACCATATGCTCGACACACGTGGCATCGACATCAAAGGCAAGACCATCGCACTCAGCGGCTTCGGCAATGTGGCATGGGGAGCGGTGAAGAAAGCCACGCAGCTCGGTGCGAAGGTGATAACAATAAGTGGACCGGACGGATACATCTACGACCCCGACGGTGTCAGCGGTGAGAAGATCGACTACCTCCTGGAGCTCCGCAACAGTGGCAACGACGTCTGCCAGCCTTATGCTGAGCAATACCCCGGCGCTACGTTCTTCGAGGGTAAAAAGCCATGGGAACAGAAAGCCGACATATATCTCACATGTGCTACGCAGAACGAGCTCAACGGCGACGATGCCGACAAGATCCTGGCACAGCACCCTGTGTGCGTTGCCGAGGTGAGCAACATGGGATGCACGGCGGAAGCGGTGGAGAAGTTCATCCGCGCACGTCAGCTCTTCGCACCGGGAAAGGCTGTCAACGCAGGTGGTGTGGCCACCAGTGGTCTCGAGATGTCACAGAACATCATGCGTCTGCACTGGAGTGCTGACGAGGTCGACCAACGTCTGCACTACATCATGCAGTCTATCCACGAGCAATGCGTCAACTACGGTAAGCAGCCTGACGGATACATAGACTATGTCCGCGGTGCCAACGTGGCTGGCTTCATGAAAGTGGCAAAGGCAATGCTGGCGCAGGGCATAGTATAAACAGCGCAGGACTCCACGGCCCGAACGACAATGAGAGTCCGGGACGGTGGGTCTTAGAAATTAAATATGAAGAAAATAATATATCTGACAGTAGCGATACTGACAATTCTTTGCCTCGCCGTCCATGCACAATCAGTGAGCATGGACGGCAGGGCATCATATTACAGTAACAATCTTCACGGCAGGCGCATGGCCAACGGACAGCGTTACAACCGTGACAGCCTTACCTGTGCCCATAGGTCACTGCCCTTCGGCACACGTCTGCGTGTTACGAACCCACTCAACGGGCAGCAGGTGATAGTGAAAGTCACCGACCGCGGACCGTATGTCCGCGGAAGGGCCATCGACCTGTCATATGCCGCGGCACAAAGACTGGGCACGCTGCGCAATGGTGTGGCGATGGTGAAGATAGAAATCCTTGATGACGACAAGCCGGTGCCTTACGAGAGCGAGAATATCAAGCCACTGCCAAGGGTGGAATACGTAGAGGCCGGTGTCTGCTATGAGTTTATCCCGGAATGGGAGAAGGTGAAGGACGTGCCGAAGAAGGTGCCCAGAAAGGTGAATACCAGCGCTGGCAGAAAACGGCCGGCGGCCAGCCACCAGCCGAACAAGCCGTCGCGGCAGCCCCGCCAGACTCAGAACGCGCAGAACAACCAGCAGGGGCATCAGCAGAACCAGCGTAAACAAAACAACAATCAGAGCGGAAGCAAGTGGCGCTCGTTCTTCAATGACATAAAGAACGGCATCACCAATCTGTTCGACTAATAATAAGGTATAGGAATGAAAAGGATATTTTTCTTCATATCAACTTTTGCCATGGCGATGGCAGGCTACGCACAGAGCTCTTCTGACGGATATTTCATCGGAAAGAACTTCATATCATACAACGACTCTCTGATGTCCGAAGCCGACGTACCGTCGTTCGTCATTATGGCTCACGGCTATGCGAAGGACAGCCGGCACGTTTATTATAATGGGAAGGTATTGGAATATGCAGACCCTGCTACATTCTCACTCACAGACAGGACGGGTTCTGAAGGGCCGAAGACTGAGGATGCCACGAAGAACGCACGACCGGCAGCCACGGAAAAGGAAAAGACGCGAGACAAAGGAAAGACATCCGTACTCGACATTGTCCTCGGCACTGACAACGGTACAAACAAATATGCCGTCAACGGAACGGTTGTCGCCTACGATGGCAAGGTCATCAAGAAGGCCGACGCGGCATCATTCAAGTATGTCGGCGGCGAATATGCGGCCGACAAGCATCACGCTTATTACAAAGGGAATATCCTCAGCTATGCCTGGGGCATCGGTCAGTTCACCTATAAAGGCAACGGCTATGCCACCGACGGTGTCCACTGGTACTGCAACGGCAAGCCCGTCGACCGTGACTGACTACTTTTTTGTGCGGATATTGAACTCCGTAACCTTGCTGATGCTCTTCTTTCCTTGCAAAACAGCCAGTGCGAAGTTCAGTGTTCCTTCGTCAAGTCGTTTGTCAGCCTTTACAAATGCCGTATAGACGATGCCCCGTCCCGGTGCCAGACTCTCGACGATAATGCTTGGTGTGATGCTCACGTGGCGGTTGCCGGACTTCTCTATGACCGAAGGAATGACGTTGTATAGTGTCTGCTTTCCACGGTTGTAAATCTCGAACGTTACCTTTGCGCTCTCTCCGCGGTTCAAGTAGCCGTCCCTATTGGCATCGACAAAGCGCGGATTGGCTATCTCTATGTTAGGAGTATAGAGCACCCCAGCCGGGATCTCATCCGCATCCACCGTCGTGTTCGGTACGACGGTCCTCGGCTTTGCAGCAGAGTAGTTGCCTGAGTCGCTGTTGTCAAGTGTGATACGGTCGTCACCGGAGTTGGTCTCATCGAAGCCACTGACAGGAGCGTTGTCTTCCTCCTGCCTCAAAGCGTTATCCTCATTGCTGCTGAAGTTATATATGTCGTCAGAACTGCTATTGTCATAGGCTTGGTTACGGCGGTCATAAGGATTATATCCACCTCCGTTGTTCTGGTTCTGCCGGTCGTAAGGATTGTATCCGCGTTCCTTGTTCCGTTGCACACGGTCATAGTGGTCATGGACGCGCTGCTGTTCTTCCTGATCAGCCTTAGAGCCTATCGACGCGCCTATGGCCGCACCACCGGCCATACCGACAATAGTACCTATGTCGGAGCCGCGTGGTCCGCCTGCAATACCTCCTATGGCAGAGCCAAGAATGCTTCCGAACGTAGCGCCGGTAGCTGCTCCGTTGCTTGTATATGTTCCGCAACTGCTGAGGAGCAATGCTCCTGCAGCAAGATATATCATACCCTTTTTCATAGTTGTATGCCTTTCTGTTCCTGAATTATTTCTACCTTTTCAATGTGCAAAGATATATATTATCGACCAAACTAACAAGTGTCAAATCCCTACAATCCATAGGAAAATCCCTATCATTTAACGTTTCTACAACAAATAGTCCGCAAATGCCCAGTGCCGTGCCCCTATCCCAAGACCCAAGGGCAGCTATGAGGCACCGCTAAGGCAGAAAGAGGAAAGGCACCGACCCTCTCCGGTCGATGCCTTTTCCAAAGAACTTTGTACAATTATGATTAAATGGCTAATATGTAATCAAAAAGTTTGCGGTCTCCTTATAGTGGATACTCGTCGAAGGCGTAGAGGACTGTCGACAGATAACGCTCACCGGTATCAGGCAGCAGAGCAACAATCTTCTTGTCCTTATTCTCCGGACGCTTTGCAAGTTCGGTTGCGGCGAAGGCGGCAGCACCGGAGGAGATACCCACCAACAGTCCGTCGAGCTGTGCCAGCTGTCTGCCTGCGAGGATGGCATCGTCGTTCTGCACGTCGATGACGCCGTCGACGACCTTCGAGTCGTAGGTCTTAGGCACGAAGCCCGCACCGATACCCTGTATCTTATGAGGACCACTCTTACCACCGTTCAGAACCGGTGATGTGGCAGGCTCCACAGCATACACCTTTACGTTAGGATTCTGCTCCTTAAGGTACTTCGCCACACCGCTGATGGTGCCACCAGTGCCCACACCAGCAACGAAGATGTCAACCTTTCCGTCAGTGTCTTCCCATATCTCTTTACCCGTTGTCTCATAGTGTTTCTGCGGGTTGGCAGGGTTCTCAAACTGCTCCAGGATGACCGAGCCAGGGATAGAGTCGCGCAGCTCCTCCGCAGCCTTGATGGCTCCCGGCATTCCGTCCTTACCGCTGGTCAGTTTCACCGTAGCGCCATAGGCCTTAACCAGGTTACGACGCTCAACGCTCATCGTCTCAGGCATGGTCAGGATGAGCTTATATCCCTTCACTGCCGACACCAGGGCCAGACCGACACCAGTGTTACCGCTCGTCGGCTCGATGATTGTTGCTCCAGGCTTTAATGTGCCGTTTTTCTCTGCAGCCTCAATCATCGCCAGGCCGATACGGTCCTTTACGCTGCCGCCAGGGTTGAAATACTCCACCTTTGCTATTACAGGCGTGTTGAGCCCACGAGACTTAGAATAGTTACCCAGTTCCACCAAAGGTGTGTTACCGATAAGATCGGTTATCTTTTTAAAAATCTTGGACATAATGTTTCGTTTTTATTGATTCCCCACCAAGCCTTTCCTGAAGGACGAGCTCCTCGCTAGCCTCATGGCCTGGCTGAGAAATCGGTTGTTTTACTTATTGTTCTTATTTATTGTCAGGGCAGTGCCCATTGTTTATTGCTTATTTCTCACCTTTGACAGCCTCAAACGCCTGGTCGAGGTCATCGATAAGATCCTGATAGTACTCTGTACCGATACTCAGACGGATTGTTCCGTCGAAGATACCCTGCTCGGAAGCCTCCTCGTCGCTGAGCTCAGAGTGTGTAGTGCTCTTCGGATGTACCACCAGAGACTTCACGTCAGCCACATTAGCCAAATCGGAGAAAATCTTCAGATGGTCTATGAAGTCCCAAGCTTTCTGCTGTGAGCCGTCAATCTCGAAAGTGAATATCGAGCCGGCGCCATTCGGGAAGTATCTCTCATAGAGGTCGTGGTTAGGATGGTCCGGCAGCGATGGATGATTTATTTTCTTCACCTGAGGCTGACTCTTCAGATAGTCGACGACCTTCAGGGTGTTGAAGACATGACGTTCCACACGCAACGACAGTGTTTCCAGTCCCTGGAGAAGCACCCATGCGTTAAACGGAGAGATACATGCGCCTTCATCGCGGAGTAACAAAGCCCGTACACGTGTTACGAACGGAGCTGGTATCTTTCCGAAGACAAGACCGTGGTACGACGGATCCGGCTGTGTGAAGCCCGGGAACTTATCGTTCTGGAAGTAATCGAACTTTCCTCCATCAACGATTACGCCACCGAGAGAACTTCCATGGCCTCCGATGAACTTCGTTGCCGAGTGCACCACGATGTCTGCTCCATGCTCAATAGGGCGTATGAGGTAAGGAGTGCCAAAGGTATTATCGATAACCAATGGAATGCCATGCTTATGTGCGATGGCTGCTGAGCGCTCGATGTCCGAGATATTTGAGTTCGGGTTTCCGAGAGTCTCGATGTACACGAGTTTTGTGTTCGGCTTGATGGCAGCCTCCAGAGCGTCATAATCGTCCGGATTGACAAATGTGGTGTCAATGCCATACTTGCTTAGTGTGTGCTTGAGCAGGTTGTAAGTGCCACCATATATGGTGTCGGTAGCGACAACATGGTCGCCAGCGTATGCCAGATTGGTGATGGCGTAAGTAACGGCAGCTGCACCTGAAGCTACAGCCAGTCCGCCGACTCCTCCTTCCAGGGCGGCGACACGGTCCTCGAAGACCCCTTGTGTCGAATTGGTCAAACGACCATAGATGTTTCCTGCATCCTTAAGGTGGAAGCGGTCGCTGGCATGCTGAGCGTTGTGGAACACGTAAGAAGTGGTCTGATATATTGGCACAGCCCTGGAGTCCGTAGCAGGGTCAGCTTGCTCTTGTCCTACATGAAGCTGGAGTGTCTCGAAGTGATACTTTTTCTGATTGCCGTTTGCCATAATCATCTTCTGTTTTTTGGTCTCCTACCCCTCTGCCTAAAACCATCTGAAGGTTCGGAAACGTTGTTCGTTATTCTTTTGTTTTATTTCTGGTTGCAAAGGTACGGCGTTTTTTCCGTTCAGGAAATACCACAAACAGACCATTTCGCATACCACATTTGTGGTATTTGTGAGATTTTACCCGTCTTTTTACATACTTTCAGTATTTTCATTCACTTTGTTTCACCTATTTTCTGTCATATTCTATACTTTGGTGTTCAATATGTTGCACCCCATTTCCTATATCCAACAAAAAAAGCGAAGGTAAAGTTGTCGGTTATCAGATTGTTTTTGTATTTTTGCATTCGTAACCAACCCAACGACACTAATTCAAAATACTATGCAGAAATACGCCGATTATATTGTACAAATAGAGATTGACTCCCTCTGGAGCGGGCGGAAGCACATCAAATGGGACCTGGACAGGAAGGTGAACATCCTCAGCGGCATCAACGGTGAGGGAAAGTCCACCATTATAAATAAGGTGGTGAAGAGCATCTCCCATAACGGAGAGATATCAAGCCACGCCCTTAAAGGCGTACATGTGAAGGTCTCGCCACAGGATGCCAACTGGATACGCTTTGACCTCATCCGTTCTTTCGACCGGCCATTGCTCGACACCGACGCTATAAGCAAGCTTGACATCTCACTTGCCACCGAGCTCGACTGGCAACTCTACAAACTCCAGCGCAAGTACCTCGACTATCAGGTCAACATCGGCAACCGCATAATACAGGTTCTGCAGAGCGGCGCCCCCGATGCCGCCGAGCAGGCACAGAAAATCTCAGAGCCGAAGAAGAAGTTCCAGGATATCATGGACGACCTCTTCTCCTATACCGGCAAGAAGATTATCCGCACTGAGAACGAGATACGCTTCTCTCAGATCGGCGAGACACTCGTCCCCTACCAGCTCTCCAGTGGCGAGAAGCAAATCCTTGCCATACTGCTCACTGTTCTGGTGGAAGACAACCAGAACTACGTGCTCTTCATGGACGAGCCGGAAGTCAGCCTTCACGTCGACTGGCAGAAACGTCTAATCGACCTTATCATGGATCTGAACCCCAACGTACAGCTCATCCTCACCACCCACAGCCCCGCCGTCATTATGAACGGATGGATGGACAAAGTAACGGAGGTCAGCGAGATTACCGACCAATAACTTTTTCCACTATGCGAAGACTGAAGGACAATATATCATCCGACTATGTCAACGCTGCCAACAGGCTCAACGGACGGAACGCGAGGAAGAGAATCGTGGCTTATGTGGAAGCCTACGACGACATCTTCTTCTGGCGTACCGTGTTGTCGGAATTTGAGAACGACCGGATATACTTCGAGGTCATGCTCCCTTCGCGGCAGAATCTGACGAAGGGAAAGAAAAGTGCACTGATGAGTTTGCTCAACAGTAAGGTCGGCGACAGTATGATAGCCTGCGTCGACGCCGACTACGACTATCTCCTACAAGGAACTACCGCCGTGTCGAAGCAAATCAATGAGAACCCTTATATCTTCCACACCTACGTCTACGCCATAGAGAACTACCAGTGCTACGCTCCCAGTCTACACGACGTCAGCGTTGCCGTGGCCCTCAACGACCATATTATCTTCGACTTCGAGGACTATCTCCGGCAGTACAGCGAGACCATCTTTCCACTCTTTGTCTGGAACATCTGGTTCTACCGCCGCAACAGCTACGGGAAGTTCACCATCAACGACTTCAACAAAGTCATCGAGACCGGCAACTTCAGCCTCAGCAATCCCTACCGTGGTCTGCACAACCTAAGACACAAGGTCGGGCGAAAGGTGACGCAGCTTCAACGCGAGAATCCCAAAGCGAAGGAGAGCTGGGGAAAGCTGAAGGATGAACTGAAAGGACTGGGCGTTACGCCACAGACGACATATCTGTTCATACAAGGGCATCATCTCTTCGACAATGTCGTGGTGCCGATACTCGAAAAAGTCTGCGAGGTTCTCGTCAAGGAACGTGAGAACGAGATAGACCGCAATGCCGTCCACAACGTACAACGGAGTAATGAGCTGGCAAGCTACAGCCATAGCATGGAGGGCGTTATCCCCATGCTCCGCCGCAATACGGGCTACCGCCATTCCGAGCAATTTATCCGTCTACAGAACGATGTACGACATTTCCTGGAGCAGCACGTAGAATAGTCTAATGTCAAAAATCGCGACATTCTGATAAGTGTAGTACACTCACTTGCGTTGTAAGTGTACGGAAAAAACAATGTAAAAGGACCACATTTACGACATAAATGTACGGAAAATACATCGTAAATGTAGTCCTTTTACAATCACCTTAGCGTCAGGTAATTACCAGACTTTTTGGATCAAGCGAGAGTTCGAAAATAATATACAGCCGTTTCTTCGAAAAATATATTCAAGAACCCAATTGACTTCAGTGCAGTAACCGGCTCCCGTCGTCAGTTCTCTTTCCAGAACGCAGGGGTGAAGAGTACCAGGACGGTGAAGAGTTCCAGACGTCCCACGAGCATCAGGAACGAACATATCCACTTAACCCACTGCGGAAGTATCGCCCACGACATCGTAGGACCAATCTCTATACCGAGCGTAGGACCCACATTTCCGAGAGAACTCAGCGTGATAGTGATGGCGTTGGTATTGTCGACGCCAGCGGCAATCATTATAAAGGCGCAAACCAATGCCAGAGTAAGGTAAAGGCCGATGAAAGCCAGGAGAGTTACGCGCTTCGACTGTGACACGTTTACCCCGTCAATCTTCATTGGCAGCACAGCATTAGGATGGAGTATCTGCGTGAACTCATTGCGGATAACTTTCAGCACCATCACCCCACGGATGCTCTTTATGCCTCCGCTGGTACTGCCAGAGCAACCGCCTAGGAACATGCAGAGAGCCAGGACGACCCATGTTACATGTGGCCACGTGGAAGCGTCATC
Source organism: uncultured Prevotella sp. (assembly GCA_900316565.1). Classification (GTDB taxonomy): domain Bacteria; phylum Bacteroidota; class Bacteroidia; order Bacteroidales; family Bacteroidaceae; genus Prevotella. Next base: position 9,778 of record ONDK01000014.1, read on the forward strand.
ATTGTAGAGTCCTGTCGTTGTCATGAAGCTCACTACCTGGAATGCTGCGGAACGGAAGGCATGCTCCACGTCATAGTGGTTGCGCGCTATGAGCTCAAGCATTATAAATAATGTGAAACCCAAAGTGGTGAAGAGGTAGAACTTAAATTCTGCACTCTGAAAGAGCTTGCGTATCTTCAGCTTGGCCACAGCCATATATAATAATGTGAAGTTCACACCCGAAAGGAAGCAGAAAACAGTACAGACATAGTCCTGTGCCGGGCTCTTAAAAGCCTCAATGCTTGCGCCAGACGTGCCAAAGCCTCCCGTTGCCGTAGAGGTCATGGCATAGTTGACAGCATCGAAGAGGCTCATGCCGCACAGACAGTAGCTTATCACACAGGCGACGGTGAGGATTAGGTATATGCTCCATATCCATTTTGCGCTCGTGCTGAGCCGTGGCTGGAGTTTCGACTTTATTGGTCCGGTAGCCTCAGCGGCAAAAATCTTAACTGAGCCACCGACCATCGACGGCAGGATGGCTATGGTAAAGAACACTATGCCCAGTCCGCCTATCCACTGTGTCAGCGAACGCCATAACATGACGCCATGGGGTAAGTACTCAGGATGATCGAGGATGGTGGCACCCGTAGTAGTGAAGCCAGACATTGTCTCGAAGAACGCGTCGGTGAACGTCATCGACGGGTTGTCGAAGAGGAACGGCAGGGTGCCAAACAGCGAATAGAGCACCCATACAATGGTAACGACGAAATAGGCCTCACGGCGTCCCAACGATGCAGGAGCCTTAATACCATAGAGCCGGAACAGTCCGCCTGCGCCGACAGTTATCAGTATGCTCCAGACAAAGGGCCATACGTCGTGGCCATCATAGCCTATGGCAACAAATAGGCAATACATCATCAGCGTTGCCTCGAGCCACAGCAGCGAACCTATTATCTTGCTTATAATCTTATAGTTCAACATTTCCTTGAAGAAAAACGAAACATCATTGCGGCGGATGTCTGAATTCAATAGCTTTACTTAAATAGCTTTTCGAGGTTCCGCAAGTCCATCTGATGGGCGAAGACGACCACCGAGTCTCCGGGTTGTATCTGTGTGTTTCCCGACACGAGCATACCCTTCTCGTCGCGGACAAGACCTCCGATGGTTATTCCGTGCGGCAGTCCAAGGTCTTTCACCGGCTTGCGCGTTATCATGGAGCCTTCCGTAGGCACAAACTCCGCCACATCGGCATCGGCAGTGGGCAGGAAGCGTATATTGTAGACGTTGGTGTCAAGGAGCATCTGGTAGATGTAGCTTGCAGCCGTAATCTTCTTGTTGATGATAGTACCGATGTCGAGGCTCTCCGCCATACTCACATAGTCGACATTCTCCACCGATGCCACAGTCTTTCTCACCCCCATGCGCTTGGCTGTGAGACAGGCGAGGATATTTGTCTCGGCATTTGGCGTGAGAGCAACGAAAGCCTGTGTGTTACGGATACCCTCCTCAATGAGCAACGACATGTCGCGGCCGTCGCCATTGATGACCAGAGTGTCCTCACTAAGCAGTTCGTTGAGTTCTTCGCAGCGCTTGTAGTCTTTCTCTATAACCTTCACGTTCATGTATTCGGGCATCATCTTCACGGCCCGCACCGCCGTGGTGCCACCTCCCATAACCATAACATTCTTCACATCGGCATAGTGCTCCTTGCCTACAATCTTACGGATGTAAGGAATATAGTTCTTTGTAGTCATGAAGTAGGCGAGGTCGTAGAGTTTGAGGTCGTCGTTGCCGCCAGGGATAATGGTATCAGTTCCGCGCTTGATGGCCACGATATGGTACGGGTCATCGGGTCCGCTGATGTCCTTCAGCGGCTGGTTGAGAATCTCACAGCCCTCGCGTAACTTGATACCCAGCATGACAAGCTCGCCGTTGTGGACGTCCCACCGCTGGCGCACCCACGACATCTTCAGGCCATTGATAATGTCCTTTGCAGCCAGCATCTCCGGATAGATGACGCTGTCGACACCCATCTCCTTAAAGAAAGCCTTGTCAATCTGCTCCGTATATTCCGGTTCATCGACCTTGGCAACAGTTTTCCTAGCGCCGAGGGCGTGCGCCATGGTGCAGGCTGTGAGGTTGGCAGTCTGGTCGGCGGTAACGGCTATGAACAGGTCGGCCTTTTCTGTATGTGCCTCACGAAGAGCACGGGGACTGGTGCACGAGGCATCCATGGTGAGCAGGTCGTAGTTGCGGTTGAGTTGCTCAAGGGCATTCTCATCCTGATCTATAATCGTTATCTCATAGTCGTTTCTTGACAGCAACTTTGCCAAATAACTACCTATGGCTGAAGCGCCAGCTATAATTACTTTCATTGATATAATGTCTCTACAACCCTCCTTATGATGGGAGGATATATAATTTACCTATTGAAAGATTGTGGCAGGTCGCCGGCAAGCGCCCTGACAATCGTGTCTTTTATACTTTCTGTGTCGATGCCGCAGAATTTACGGAGCTGGGCTACGGTGCCCTGCTCGACAAACTCATCGGGAAGACCGAGGCGGACAACGGTGGGGTTATAGCCGTGATCGTTCATCCACTCCAGTACTGCAGAGCCCATGCCACCGTTGCGGACACCGTCCTCGACGGTTATCACCGTATCGAAGGTCTTGCCGACCTCATGGAGAATATTCTCGTCCAAAGGCTTCAGGAACCGGATGTCATAATGTTGTATCTCGCCGAAAGGAAGACACCGTGCCTGAGGCGTAGTATCGTCAGCAGTGCCCTCGGATGTCTCTGCGGCCGTCTTGCCCAACTCGTCCATCACTGTTTCCACGTCGTTGCCTATAGGACCGATGGTGATGACGGCCACACGATGGAACGATGGCTGTACGCTACCTGACGACGCCGGCATACTGAGGAATGACAGCTTCCGGCCGGTGCCCACCGGCACCTCCTCCAAAGGACAGCGCCAGTCAGTCAGCAAGCCACGTCCGCGCGGATAGCGTATGACGAACGTGCCTTTACCGGGCAACTGTGCCGTGAACATCAGCCGGCGCAGCTCGCGTTCATCCATCGGCGAGGCGATAGTAAGGTTAGGGATAGGACGCAGCGCAGCCATATCGAAGACACCATGATGCGTCGCCCCGTCCTCACCCACCAGTCCGGCGCGGTCAAGGCATAGCACCATCGGCAGGTTGAGGATTGCCGCGTCATGGATGATATTGTCATAAGCGCGTTGCGCAAACGAACTGTATATGGCACAGAACGGCATCAGTCCGTCCTTGGCCATGCCTGCCGAAAACGTAACGGCGTGTCCTTCGGCAATACCTACGTCGAAGGTGCGCTCCGGCATGGCTTTCATCATAATGCACATGGAACTTCCCGTGGGCATGGCAGGCGTTACGCCGACAATCTTCTGGTTCTTCCGGGCCAGCTCCAGCAGCGTCTCTCCAAAAACATCCTGGTACTTCTGCGGTCCGTTGTCGTTGCAGTCGATGATGCGCTTGCCCGTTTCCGGGTCAAACTTTCCCGGTGCGTGCCAGATAGTGGCACTCTGCTCGGCAGGCTTATAGCCTTTACCCTTGACGGTATGCAGGTGCAGGAGTTTCGGACCTTTCATGTCCTTTATCTGGCGGAGTATCCGAACAAGTTCTATGATATTGTTTCCGTCGAACGGTCCGAAATACCTTATGTTCATGCCCTCAAAGATATTCTGCTGATGGCTGATGGCACTCTTCAGGGCATTGTTCAGACGGATGATGCCCTTGCGGCGCTCATCGGAGAGCATTCCCTTCGCATGCAGCCACTCGCTGGCCTTAAAGCGCAGGCGGTTGTAGGTCTCGTTGGTATCGAGGTTCAGAAGATAACGCTCCATACCACCGACGGCGCGGTCGATGGACATATCGTTGTCGTTGAGGATTATCAGCAGGTCATTGGGCTGGCTCGACACATTATTGAGTCCCTCGTAGGCCAGTCCGCCACTCATAGCGCCGTCGCCAATGACAGCCACCACGTGGCGGTGCTTATGCTGTAGCTTTGAGGCAACGGCCATGCCTAATGCCGCTGAGATGGAATTGCTCGCATGACCACAGGTAAAGGTGTCATACTCGCTTTCAAGAGGAGAAGGGAAAGGCCGCAAACCACCCAGCTTGCGGTTCTCTGAGAACTTATCGCGCCGTCCGGTAAGGATTTTATGACTGTAAGCCTGATGGCCTACATCCCAGACGAGCCTGTCCTCAGGGGTGTTGAAGACGTAATGGCAGGCCACACTAATCTCTATGGCACCAAGGCTGGAGGCCAGGTGACCGGGATTAGTGCTCAGGCCGCGCACAATAAAGCGGCGCAGCTCACGGCAAACTTCCGGTAACTGGTCGACTTTAAGTTTTCTCAGGTCGGCCGGTGAGTTAATTCTGTTAATAAGCTGGAAATTATTGTCTTCTGCCATTAGAAATAGTTCGATTAACCATGCAAAGGTAATCTAATTTTAAGTGATAGCAAAGAAAAATAGCATAATTTTACTTTCCGGCAGGCAGAGGGAAAGAGTAGCTAAGTAATATCCCAAGACAACAAATAACAGCCTTTAATGACATTATGTAAGGTGTTCTTTGCTTTAGAGGAATAAAATAACTAATTTTGCACTGGTTAAACGATTGTATAGTTATGGGGATAATAAGATTTGTAAAAGACTGGACATTACTGTGCTCACTGATTGTGGGCAGCATTATATACCTTTTGTTCTCACGAGTAGAGCCACTGGTACCTGTTGGCGACTTCATGGGACCTAAACTCGTAGGGCTCATGCCTTACGTCATTTTCTGCATGCTCTATCTCACGTTCTGCAAGATAGACATGCACAACTTCCGGCCACGTAAATGGCATTTTGCACTGCAAGGCATCAGGGTGCTGCTTACCGCCATCGTAGTTCTGGTCATCAAGCTTCTGCCAGCGGAGGATGTGGAGGCCAAAATCATCATGGAGGGTGTATTCATCTGCGTCATCTGTCCTACGGCAGCAGCAGCGCCGGTGCTGACGGAGAAACTGGGCGGCGGCATTGCTACAATGACAGTGTACATGATTATCGCAAACATCTTCTCGGTTATCATCATTCCGTCATTCTTCCCTATGGTGGAGAAAGACGCGGGAATATCGTTCGGGATAGCCTTCGCGCTGGTTCTGAAACGCGTCTTCCTAGTGCTGGCAGTGCCATTGATACTGGCCTTGCTGACGAAGAAGTACCTTCCACGTGTCGCGGAATGGGCCAAGAACCGCAGAAACCTGGCCTTCTACCTTTGGTCATTCAACCTTTCGATAATCATGGGACTGGCCGTAAGGATGGTAACACGCACACAGCTCACGGGAGAAGCCCTTCTCCTGTTGCTTATTCTCCCGCTCGTGGTCTGCATAATTCTCTTCACCCTCGGTAAGGTTGTCGGTGGAATATGGGGTGAGCGTATCAACGGAGGCCAGGCATTGGGACAGAAGAACAATGTCGTTGGCATATGGCTCATGAACTCTTTCCTCAATCCCGTGGCTGTGATTGCGCCGTGTGCCTATGTGGTGTGGCAGAACATCATCAATGCCGTACAGCTGTGGTACAAGAACAAATATGGCTATCTGAAGTGGTAATGAGGGAACGCCCCTCATTATCAGATTTTATATGGACCTTACCGCGTTAGACTGAGTTTGAAGTTGAAGCCGAAGTCATGGGTCGTGGTAGGATAGCTGCTTGCCGAGAGAAGCGGTGTGTTGGTCTGGAGGTCGTAGAAGAAGCTCATGGTGACAAGCCGTGAGAGGGTGTAATCGGCCGTGAAAGAGACCTTGAACGCTGAGTTTCCACTCGAGGCGGCACTCGTCAGCGAGGCGATATCACGGGTGATGGCGGCCTGCTTGCGATAACTGAGGTCGAGCCTCAGGTTGAGGTCGCGGTTCAGACCACCATTGTTGCGGTTGTTATTGCGGTTGTTCTGCTGACTATTGTTACGGTTGCGCGAGCCGACACGGCGCACGCGCGGTCCGAAGAGGTTGAGATTGTTGACCTTATATCCCATGCCAATCACCCAGTCCTTACTTACAGCCTCGTTAATCTGTACGCTGGTCATGCTGAGATTGACGACACGCGTCTGGCGGTATTCCAGTTTTGCGGTGAGGTTGTTGCGGAATGTCATATCGACACCGAGCAACGGCGAGAACGCCTCGTTGATGCTCACCTGACTGATATTGTACATCGAGCTTGGGATAGGATTACCGGTGGCAACATCCTGCACGAAGCCCAGACCGTTCATATACTCCTGCCATGTGCTGTAGCTCTGGTATGAGCCGATGGCAAAGATGCTCTTGTAGGCATGGTTGATGGTAACGCTCTGGAAATGGTCGCGGAACCATGGCAGCCGCGACAGTCCGCTGTAACGGACTGTCCAGTTAGGCAGCAGACGGGTGAGGGCCGGGAAGAGCTCAAGCTTGTCGCCCGGCATGGAGGTGTAGGCATTGATGAATGCAGGTATCATCACGTCGCCGCTGTACTTGTCGACGGTTCCTTTCTCTGGGTTGAAGGCCACGCCGGAGTTTCCGACCATCGACCGCGGATAGATAGCACCCCGGTACTGGTTCTCCACCCGCTGACGGTAGCCGTCAAGGGAGTTTACGAACTTATCGAAGGTCCTGGAGTGGAAACCGTTGGTGGCGTTGCCCATTGACTCAAAGGCAGAGCCAATGGAGATGGTGGTCATCGTGAGCTGTCCCGACTGCGTTGTGGGATTGCCGACATACATATATTGTATGCTGCGCGACTTCGTCTCGGTGCGACTGGCATTGAGGTCAATCTTCAGATTCTTGACAGGCTCAAGCGTAGCACGTATCTGTACGTCTTCGGTACTGTTTGTCACGGCCGGTGTAGCCACACAGTCGTTGTTCAGAAGCCAGTCGCGGTCGCGTGCTTTGTCGATGTAGCTGTCGTCGACAGCACCGAAGGCAAAGTCCAGGCCTGGAGCCAGCGCACCCATATTGCGTTTTTGTCCGAAGGCTTTTCCCACCGTCGGCATGAAACCCGGCAAGGACATGGAGTACTGGTTACGGTAAGAGAAGCTGACATTGCGCACCATCATCAGTCCACGGGCTATGACCTGCGCCGTCTTGTACCACTTCTGATTTTCCAACGGTTCCTTAGGTGTGACCGTAATCTTCATACGTACCGTAGAGTCGGACTTGTTGAAGACCTTAATCTTGTTGTCATCGACCTTCCGCCATTTTATTTTTATGGCATGACCGGCGGCATCCTTACCAGCAACAGTCAGGCGACGCGTTTTCTTGTTGTGGGAGACGACGATGGCGGTGTCGGCCTTAATGGTTATCTCTTTCTCGAAGCTGCGCTTATTCTTCGGCAACTCCTTTTTCTGTTTGTCGTTATTACTGTCCCTGTCTTTCTTATCCCCTAGTTTCTTTGTCTTATTCTTCTGCCGGTTGTTATTCCTTGGCGTAACGGGCGTGTTCTTGTTGAACCTGTCATTGGTTTTCTTCAGGAACGGAATATGATTGTAAAAGCGCTCCAGATTGAATGTACCGTTGACGTTGACGTTACGGTTTGTGGTTATGGTGTTACCCAGCGAGGTACCATCATCGAGGTCTGTACCACGCACCCATGTGTAAGCCGCAGTGTAATTGGCATCAGCGTTCACCCAGTCGAAAGCAGGGATGAGGTTCAACGGCAGCTGATATGAGGCGTTGAAGTTCTGCTGATAGTCGAGAGGTGTACCGAAACGGCGTATACTTTTCCATACCGAGTCCTTCCAGGCATGGTACTCATCGGGATAAAGGTCCTTGTTGATGACGGTGTACGGCTCCTCTATCTCAGCATGGGTAGCACTCTGGAAGTTCATGTGCAGATTTCTCGTAAAGTCCCAACGGAGCGTGAAGTCGCGGTTCCAGAGAAACTGCTCGTTGAATGTCACAGGAAGGTTGGCGTTCTCCGTCGACTCCATGTCGCGCTCCTGGAGCTCATAGTAGCTGCGTGTTATCTCAGAGTTGAACGACAGGTTCTGCGGAAGATAGTTGAAGCCGAAGCGCTTGAAGATCTCAAACCATCTCGAGCGGCTCTTTATCATCTTCCGGAACGGCTCCCAAGAGCGATAGTTCGGAGACCAGCTGTAGTTAAGGGCGCCACGCCAGTTGTCCTCATTCTCATACACGGTAGTCTCACCCTGGGTATGGGTATGGGAGTGGCTGTAGGAGACTGAGAAGTTGGCAGGGTCGTAAGGCATAGGATGTCCCTTTGTCTGTACACCCACACGGACGTTGGAGAGTGAGAAGTTTGTAGAGGTGCGCTTTGTCACGGCGATATTCTCTATGGAGTCGCGCATCTGCTTGTTCTGGGCAGCGTCAAGAGCGTCGTCGAGCAGCATGTCAGTGTCGAGCGGATTGTACTTAGGTCGGCTCTCTTCCTTCTGTACACTATAATATAATGGTATGGACACCCTGGCCTTGTCAGGGAAGAACTTACCCAACTCGAGGTTTGTCGTAACACTGTATGAGCCCACATTGTCAGTAGATCGCTCGTTGACGCCCTCCTCCAGTCCACCGAAACCGTCAGTCATGTAGCGGCCCTGTACGTTCACTGTTCCCAGGTCGGAAAGTTGCATGTTCAGGTTTCCCTGCGCAGCCCATCCGCCTTTGTTGTTGTAGTCGAGGAGGCGCAGCTCGTTGACCCACACCTCACCGCTTTTCTGGTCGACGGAGAGGTTGCGCACACCGATAATCATCGTCTTCACCTCACCCAGCGTTGGGTTACCCATGATGGCAATGCGGTCGTTAGGGTGCTTGTCGTCATAGATACTGAACTCCCTGTTGTAGCTTCCCGTACCCTGCGCAACGGCGATATTGCGTTGCTTCTTCAATGAAGTGAAGATGCTCAGAGGCACATCGAGCATGTTCTCTTCCGGCCATACAGCCCGGCTGCCTTCAATGCTGTAGCGGCTGTAGCGGCCTTCCGGCGTCAGCTTCAATGGTATCTCATACTCATAGTAGTTGTTCTTGTAGTCGGAGCCGAGGCGTATGAACACCGCCAGCTGATTGTCTTTAAGGTTGGTGGTGTTCTGCTCGAAAGCATTGGCATGTACAAACATCTGAATACGCTTGTACTGCCGGAGGTCCACGGTAGTATTCTTGTAGACACACTTCGACTCCTGGTTTCCAAGGTTGGTAACCGTCATCTGCATTGCCTGCTCGTTGGCCTGCACGAGCTGCGGTTGTGTAGGGTCCTGCTCGCGGTCTATGCCCGGAGGCAAAACATAGTTGACCGGCCGTTTGTCTGCGTTCTCCTCAATGTTGACGGCACTGACAACCATGGAGCCTGACGTTGACGCGGAATTGTTGAGGTTCTGCTCGTAGGTACGCCACTCTCCTCTCACAAGATCGAGATTAGCGAAACGAAGTACTATCGGTCTGGAGAAGCCTGTGAGGAACATACGCATGAAGCGGATACTGGAGAAGTCGTTGATGGAGCCGACCTTCTTCTCGAAGTCGCTCAGCGGTATGCGGAACTGGTACCAATGCACCGTCTCCGTCTTTCCGTTGCGTAGCGTCTGCGCGTCTTCCCGCTCATCGACGATATAGTTCTGTCCCACGACGAGATCCTCCGGCCGGATGGAGACATGGTACTGATAGTAGCGCTCATATTCATTCAGTGTGTAGTCCTGGTTGATATCCTCCACATCAGGCGTACTCTTGTAAGAGGTATCGAGGTTACCGGAGCCGCCGGAGTCAGGCGAGTTGCCCTGAGGCATGTTTATTCTCTTATACCGTTCAAGGATATCGGCACGCTTCTTGTCGAGGTCCGCGCCCCGGAAGTAGTGGTAGTCGTCGTTGGCAGGGTCCGCAAGGATGGAGTCGCGGGCCTCCTGATTGGTGACGACAGACGGTATCTGCTCCACATAGTTGGAATAGAACTCCTTCTCCTCGTTGTCGTTCAGTCCGTTGAAACCGACATCCTGAAGCTCACGACTGCCCTTGGTGGTGGCGAAGGCATAGGTAACGACGCTCTGTATCGGCACGCGTCCCCACTGTGTTGTGGTCCATGCCTGCGAGCCATCGACGGGCATACCACTCTCATAGAACTTCTTTCCGTCGTGAAGTACATCCTCGCTGACCTCTCCAAGGTCTATGAAGAAGTCGCCGCCGTACTGGTTTGCCACTCCCTGCTGACGCGTATAGATAAACGGGTCGAGCATCCAGAACTCTATGTATTCGATGTTTGCCTGCTCGAAGTCGTTGGTGTCCAGCTTACGCATCATACCACCCCACGACTTCTCAGGGTGAGTGAGATGTCCGTTGGCATCGAGGTCAGTGGTAAAGTTATAAGGGCCGCGCTCCGACGGATAGAAAGCGAGGTTCAGAATAGGTAGCGTACTGGTGGCACCACTATAGGAGCTTTGGTCACGGTTAGGGTAGAGTTCATTGACATAAATCTCACGCATATACCAATTCGACAGCATGTCGAGGTCGCTTTTTATATGCGCCGGTGTGAGCGAGGAACTTCTCCTTGTGAACAGCGGGTCAATGTTATACCACGCGAGCAACGAGCGGCGAAAACCGCTTGTCAGTCCCGTCTTATCCTTCTGTTCCGGGAAGTCTGACGGCACGGAGGAAATAATCCAACTTGTAGGCTGGCTCACGTCGATAGGGTTCTTTGAATTCTCAAAATCATCAAGATAGCTGGCATCATCCTGCGTACCATGCGGCTTGCCGGCTATGAGCTGTGCAAACTCAGCATTGAACGAGATAGAGGAAGGCTGTGTGAGATGCAGGAAAGGCAGCTTGTCGAGCATATTGGTGAGCCACTGGCTTTCCTTCTTCCAGTTGATGTTGAGACCCCATATTGTATTGTTGAGCGGCTCAGCACCCATCGCCACCTTCGTGGTCAGCGACTGCTCACTAAGATGTTGCAACGTTCCGCCAATCTGGAAATCCTTCGAGAAGTCGTACTCCCAGTTCACTCCGAACATCGTCTTCCTCTGCTGCGAGTAGTCGGTGTTGCTTTCCAGCGACACGTTGACGGCTGTCCCGGCGTCGATAATGCTCTGGTTTAGTATAGTTACCTCTCCCGCACTGTAGTCCACGGTATAGTCAGAGCCTTCAGTGAGCGTTACTCCACCGGCAGTAACGACCACAGACCCCTGAGGAACATTGTATGCTCCGAGTGATATGACGTTAGCTGACGTACCACGGAACTGTCCCACAAGCTCATACTTATCCTTCTCCGCAATCTGTTTGGCTACGGTCTTCGTGGAGTCATAGAGTTCCGTGAACGCATAACGGTCGGCAACGCTCTGTGAGACGCCGTTCTGTATGAGCATACGCCGCAGTCCTTCACCGAAAGGTTCCGCCATTGGGAAGAAGACACGGCCGTTAGAGACGGTGTACCCTTCCACGAAGTCGAAGTATCCGTTGGAATTAGTGCGGTTGTTGTTGTCGAGGCGGTCGGCACCAATAAGTTTTATTATAGGCTGACTCTTAACCTGTGCCTCAGGGATATAGGAGAGGTAGACACCGTTGGAGTCGCTCTGGTACTTGACATCAAGTCTGAACTTGTCCTTCTCGACGCTGGAAGCGAGGTAGTAGACGTTCTTCATCATCAAGTCCCAGTTGCTCTGCTGCGGATTGTTGCTTGTGTTCTTCAGAGCCTTCACGAAGAGCACGTCGTTGGAGCTGGTGCGGTCGGTGGAGAATTCACCCACCTGGTATGTCACCCCACCGTAAGTATACTCATAGGCCACGGCCAGCACCTGGTCTGTCTGCAGACTGCTCTTAAGGCTTATCGTACCAAGGGCCTGGTTGACGGTGTACTCTGACGGACTGAGCAGACGTGCGCTCTGCAGCTTCTCATAGTCTGTACCTCCGACGAAGCCCTTTCCGTCGAGCTCGGTGCTAATCTGGTCAATGTCGCGTGTACCGCCGGAAGCATTGGCATAAACATCATTCGCCGCGTTGTTAGGCACCATTGCTGCTCCACCTTCGCCAAGGTCAGCAAGCGCGATAATATTTCTGGTGTTCGATGTCGTACCAGTCTTATTTGTTGTCCACACCTCAACGCGGTTTATCGTTACTCCGCTCATAATGTTTGGCAGCGTACGCATATACTGGTCGTAATGACTCCGGAAGTACTTTGAGAGGAAGAAATGGCGGTTCTCCTCATAGTCAGCGACATCAATCTCGAACGGTGTGAGCTGTACGCCGCCCTTTGAGCTGACACTCTTCGATGCGCTCTTCTTCTGCGACAGCACCGTCTGCAACTTGAGTTTGCCGAACTGCATGTCTGTACGCAGTCCGAAGAGGCTGGACGCACCACGAACCAGAGAGTTGTTTGACGGGAACGACACGTTACCGGCCTCCACGAGCTTTATAATCTCATCCTCCTTACCATCGTATTTCAACTTCATGTTCTGCTGGTCGAAGTCGAAGGTAGCGTCGGTATTGTAGTTAAGGTTCATATTAACCTTGTCGCCGACTCTTCCATTGACGTTGAGATTTATCTTCTCGTCGAAGTTCATCGTCGTCGTCCTGCGGTTTCTGATAGGCAGCGAAGGGTTGTCAATCTTCTTTATTGTCGCTCCAAACTTCAGTTCCGCCGTTCCCTGGGTACGGATGCGCACTCCGCCCGGACCGAATATCTTCTCCGCCGGACCAAGAGAAAAATGCATGTTGGTGAAATCGAACTTCTCCTTACCCTGCTGCTGAAGTATCTCCTGGTTCTTGGAACGATAGTAATCGGCGAAGCTCCGTTTCTCGCTCCACTTCCGGTACTCATCACGCGTCATCATGATAGGTGCGTTGACGTAGGTGCCATCAACCTTATAGCCGATGACATACCTATCAAGGGAGTCGTTATATTCCACCGTCTGCTTCATATTCTCCGGACGCTGCAGGTCGTAGGAGCCCTGGTTGAGGTCGTCGAAGGTCAGCGGCGTGGTTCTCTGCACCGGCCAGCGCGGATGCAACAGAGAGTCCGGAATGACCTCCTCATCGATAATCACGTCCGGCATATTGACCCTTGCAGTATCCTTCTTCACTCCGCCGGTGCCGTTAGCTCCGTTCCGGCCATTCACAGCCGTCGTACGGCTCTGGCCCTGACGGTCTCTGACGGTACGGTTCTGTCCTGCCGATGGCATAGCGAATGCCCCCAGCATGACTACAAGGATTAATATGTATCTATCGAACCTCAATTACTTTATCTGCTTCAACGCCAACTTAACAACTTGTTCCACAGGCAGTCCCGGTTGCTCCGTCATAATCTTCACCACAACCTTTGCACTCGGAGCTGGCGAGAACCCGAGCATTGTCAGTGCGCTGACAGCCTCATCCTTAATGGCAACATCGACGGTGGGAGCGTCGGAGGCCTGTGAAGAGACATGCAGCTCATCGGCAATGCCGCTGGCCATAATCTTATCCTTCAAGTCAACGATGATACGCTGCGCCGTCTTCAGGCCAATGCCCTTGACGCCTTTGAGAATCTTCTCGTCGGCATTGGCAATGACATTGCACAGTTCGGCCGGGGTAAGAGAACTGAGGATCATCCTCGCCGTGTTGGCTCCTACCCCACTGACGCTGATAAGCATGCGATAGAGCTCGCGCTCCTGCTTCGTAGAGAAGCCGTAGAGCGTGACACTGTCGTCGCGCCCTCCTGTTACAATGGCCTCATAAACAAAGAGCTTGACGTCTTTCTTGCCTTGTATGGCTGTGTATGTATTGAGTGAAATGCTGAGCGCGTAGCCCACTCCGTATGCTTCCACTACGGCTTGTGCTGGCTGCAGTTCGGTCAGTTCTCCCTTGATATAGTCTATCATTATGAAAAAGAAATAAAACCTTAAAAATGTATATACAATATAAAAACGGCCCTACCCGTCTTTTATTGTATTCCACGCATCGTTTTTATCATGAGGCATAATATTCGTTAGCAAGGAACATAGCTTGTCGGCAAATGTTGTAGGTTATCCACTGACTTGCAGCAACGCTATCTTACAATCCGTAACATATGAAAAACGAGAGAAAAGAAAAATCTTCTTTCGCTTTGGCATTCAACTCTTTTATTGTAATTTTGCGGCTGAGTAACTTAAACGCAATAAAAGATGAAGAAAATTAGAGCAGCCGTAGTGGGATACGGCAACATTGGAAAGTTCTCTGTAGAGGCTCTTGAGGCCGCAAAAGACTTTGAGATAGCAGGCATCGTACGCCGCCAGGGCGACAAGGACAAGCCCCTGGAGCTCACACCATACGAGGTTGTAGACGACATAACGAAGCTGAAGGACGTTGACGTGGCAATACTGGCAACGCCGACACGCCTCTGCCCGGAATACGCCGAGAAGATTGTAGCACTCGGAATAAACACCGTTGACTCGTTCGACATCCACACCAGCATCCTCGACTACCGCACAAAGCAGATGGAAAACTGTAAGAAGGCTGGCCGCGTGAGCGTTATCTCTGCAGGATGGGACCCAGGATCAGACTCCATCGTCCGCGTACTCCTGCAGAGCCTTGCACCTGAGGGACTGACTTACACAAACTTCGGGCCAGGACGTTCCATGGGACACAGCGTCGTGGCACGCTCGAAGAAAGGTGTGAAAGACGCTCTCTCCATGACCATTCCTCTCGGTGAGGGCATACACCGCCGCATGGTTTACGTAGAACTGGAGCCTGGAGCAACCCTTGAGGAAGTAACGAAAGAGCTGAAGGCCGACGACTACTTCGCTCACGACGAGCTCCACGTCTTCGCCGTCAACTCCGTGGCAGAAATCAACGACCTCGGACATGGCGTGCACATGACGCGCAAGGGTGTCAGCGGAAAGACCCACAACCAGCACTTCTCCTTCGACATGAACATCAACAACCCGGCTCTCACCGCGCAGGTGCTCGTCAACGTGGCCCGCGCCTCCATGCGTCTGACTCCGGGATGCTACACCATGCCGGAGATCCCGGTCATCGACATGCTGCCGGGAACACGGGAAGAGATTGTCGGAACACTGGTTTAAGGCCCCATACATCCTCTCTCTTGGAATGAATGAGAGGGTGGGCACATTATACATTATGAGGAAATGCAGAGCGGGAAGATTCCTGCCCTGCATTTTTTTATAAATTTGTATCTCTTGCGTTAAAATCAACACACGTTAATCCTTCTTTGAAAAATATATACGTAACATCTATTTATCTTTCGTACAATAAACATAATTAAACACTAATCACTCTTCTGTAGATATATTTCAAAGTAACTTTGCAGTTGTAAAATATTAATCAACGAACAACATAAACTAAACACGTTATGAGAAAAACTATTTTATTTGCGCTGATGTGCCTGGCTACACTTTCCACAAAGGCACAGGAGAAGGAATCCGCGACTACCCCTTTTTTCGTAGAGGCAACACAGGGAGCAGGCACACCATGTAAGAAGTTACATCCGATAGACGCCAACTTCAATGTAGGTTTCCAGATTACAAAACGCTTTTCGGTACAAACCACATTAGGGACAGGCTACATAATCCCCAAGGATGGCGGTGTAAAGGACTACAACAAATTCATGAACCTTGGCGGTGGCATAGGCTATGTCATTCATCCTGCCAACAGCAAGAATAAGGACGAGTTCGCCATCCGTGCGTCCTATACCGCTTCCATAACCAGTAAGGACTACAGCAACAATGCCTTCAGTGCCGGACTCTACTGGTATCCGCGCCATAATACCAGGAGCATAGAGCCAATAGTCGGCGCCGGTTACAATTTCATGAATTTCCGAAAGAAAGGAACACCTAATTACAACGGTGCGTTCTTTTCTTTTGGCATCCGTTTTTAGGCGACCTATTACGGGTTTGAAGCCAGCAGCTCGCATATCCTGTCCTGCAAGCTACGCGCCTCTGTGGCGGTGCCATCATCACCATTGACACCCTGGTTGATGATGGAGAAGGCTATATGGTGTCCGTTCGACGCCGTAAGATAACCGCAGAGGGAGCGTATGCCAGTAACGGTACCGGTCTTGGCATGTACATTCCCTGAGGCACGTGTGCCGCGCATGCGCTTACGGAGCGTTCCGTCGCTGCCAGCCACTGGCAGGAGATGGCGGAAGAAGTCATACACTTCCTTGTTCTTCCACGCATAGCGAAGCATCATCACCTCTGCATGCGGCGAGACATAATCGTAGAGTGAAAGACCGGAGCCGTCGACGATGTCGTAGCTCGACGCATTGTCAACACCCGCCCTCGCCATCGTCCGGCGCACCATAGTCTGTCCCTGATGTGCCGTCGCACCGTTTCCATAAGCATGATGCACCATGGCATAGAACACACTCTCGGCGCAGTGGTTGTTACTGTTCTTAAGCATGGGACGCATCACATCACGCAGTGAGCGGCTGACGGATGCCACCTCACGCGCACCGGAGGGTACGGCCTTCGTTCCCTGACATCCATCGATATATATTCCCTTCTGCCGCAGTCTGCTGATAAAGGTATCGATGAACGCGTCCTTGTTGTTATATTTCAACGGCAGGAGCAATGGATTGTCGTTATCATCCCAGCACCAGCCGGCACCCCATTTCTTTCCATCCTTAAAGCTCTGGTCAGCATATATGCAACCGGTGATGCTGTCCACACCAAGTTTTCTAATGTCGTCGGCCATACGCGATATGTCTGCGGACGACAGCCTTGGATCCATGCCTCCGACAACATAAATGTCACCATGCCAGACATGCACGCTGTCGGGTTCCGTACCGTCATAGCACACCCGTGTTGAGAAGTGGTAGTCGATGCCGAGTTCCTCAAGTGCTGTGATGGCGGTAATGGTCTTCAGCGTCGACGCCGGCCTCATTCTCTGCATCTCATCATGCCGGTAGAGACTGATATCGTCGTCCAGGTCCCATACTTCCAGTCCGCAGACCGATGTCTTCAGCAGGGAGCTCTCCAGGATGTCGTCTATACCCTCACGGATATCCCGTTTCCATGACGAGGTAGCCTTGATAAACGGAATGGAGTCGGCGTTTATGGTATCGGCATAGACGGTGTCTATAGCCACGGTGTCGCTCACCAGCTCACGGTTTTCGGCAATGGTGTCAGCAGTGGCAGGACGGCTGTCGACGACCACGGCAGGAGGTGTCACCATCTTCCTTGAGGCGCCGCAGGCAGCAAGCATCACGGCACCTGCGAATATAATTATTTTGCGTGATAGTTTCATAATTGCGTGCAAAGGTACGAAATTCTTCAGACATTACATAACATAAAATCCCCGCGCCAGGCATCATGATGCCGACACGGGGATTCTTATTCTCTTCACATCACCTCAGCGGCGACATGCTTCTTTCTTTCCAATGCTCTTCTATCCGTTCTTCTTGTCGTAGGCATGAACGGGATAGTCGATGGTATAGTGCAGTCCGCGGCTCTCTTTCCGCTCTATGGCCTGACGGGTGATAAGGTAGCCCACATTAATCATGTTGCGGAGCTCACAGATATCACGTGTAGCTTTCACACGCTTGAAGAGGGCTTCCGTCTCCTCATAGAGCAGGTCGAGGCGGTCCCAGGCGCGCTTCAGACGAAGGTCCGACCGGACGATACCGACATAGTTAGACATTATCTCTCCGACCTCCTTAACACTCTGTGTGATGAGCACCTTCTCCTCATTGGTCATCGTGCCCTCATCGTTCCATTCCGGCACCGCGGTATTGAACGAATAGTCATCGACAACACTCAACGAGTGCTTTGCGGCAGCGTCGGCATAGACGACAGCCTCTATGAGCGAGTTGCTGGCCAGGCGGTTACCGCCATGAAGTCCGGTACAGGAGCACTCGCCGACAGCATACAAACGATGGATGGACGACTGGCCGTCGAGGTCCACCTTGATGCCGCCGCACATGTAATGGGCCGCAGGACGGACAGGTATCATCTCCTTGGTGATGTCGATACCTATCGACAGACACTTCTGGTAGATATTCGGGAAGTGGTGCTTCGTCTCCTCCGGGTCCTTATGTGTAACGTCGAGGCAGACATGTGTCAGTCCGTGCTTCTTCATCTCCTTGTCGATGGCACGCGCTACGATGTCGCGCGGAGCCAGCGACAGACGGGGGTCGTAGTTCTCCATGAATGTCTCACCGGTAGGCAACTTCAGTATGCCACCATAACCGCGCATAGCCTCCGTGATGAGGTAAGCGGGATGTGTCTCACCGGGATGATAGAGACTCGTAGGATGGAACTGAACGAACTCCATGTCCTTCACCGTTCCCTTGGCACGGTAGACCATAGCCTCACCGTCGCCGGTGGCGATGATAGGATTGGTCGTCGTCTGGTACACCGCGCCACAGCCACCAGTGCACATCAGCGTTACCTTGCTCAGATAGGTGTCGACCTTTCCCTCCGGGTTCAGCACATAGGCGCCGTAGCACTCTATGTCCGGTGTGCGGCGTGTTACCTCCATGCCGAGGTGGTGCTGGGTGATAATCTCCACGGCGAAGTGGTTCTCCTTAATCTCTATGTCGGGATGCGACCTGACAGCAGCCATCAGCGCACGCTGTATCTCAGCGCCGGTGTCGTCGGCGTGGTGCAGGATACGGAACTCCGAGTGCCCGCCCTCACGGTGCAGGTCATAGGTACCGTCGCCCTTCTTGTCGAAATTGGTACCCCAGCTCACCAGTTCCTTTATCTGTGCAGGAGCGTTGCGTACGACCTGCTCCACGGCCTTACGGTCGGAGATATAGTCGCCGGCTATCATTGTGTCCTGGATATGTTTCTCGAAGTTGTCAACGGCAAGGTTGGTAACCGATGCCACGCCGCCCTGGGCAAAACGTGTGTTGGCCTCATCGAGCGTAGTCTTGCAAATCATGCATATCTTGCCCTTATGCGCACGAGCAACTTTAAGGGCATAACTCATACCGGCTATTCCTGAACCGATAATTAGAAAGTCGTATTTGTATACCATTGGTATGTTTGTTATAACGGATGCAAAGGTACGAAATTATTCATAATCTGAATTCATTCTTTACAATTTATTTCATTCCCGTTTCATAATCAGTACAGAAGAAGCAAAACAGATTACGGTATAATTACAAATGATTTCCAACACGGCTCATTTCCCGTGCTTCGGAAGTTTCGACTTAAATCTTTCGCGGAACTTATCCCACAAATTTGTCCTCTTACGGATGATATTCAAGCTTATAGCCGTGCTGACAGCAGACAGGACGAGGCCCAAGGACCAGTAGACGAGCGGATTATGAATAAAGGTAACGGCATAGGCCAGAAGCCCCAACGGCAATTGAACCGCTATATACACGCCGACGCTGGAAGACAAATGGAAACCATATCTCGACCGGGCAAAGAAAAGCATGAAAACAAAATAAATGACGGTGGTGGACGTAACGCCGACACCGGCACCAACAAGACCCAAGCAGTTGAAACCGAGGATGACCAGACCGACGAAAAGGATGGCATAGATACCCTGGATGAGAAGATACGACTTGGAGTCGCCACGGGCAAGGGTGATATACTCTATCGGAATTTCCAAGGCACGGAAGTACATTGCCAGAACCACCACCTGCGACATGCCCAACACTGGCAGAAACTTTCCACTGTAAAGGAGCGGCAGGATGACGGGCAGAAAGATGATGAAAGCCACCAGCATGGGGGATACAAGGAGAAACATCATTTCTATCTGCCTGTTGACGGTGGTATTGAACGTCACACCTAAATTCTTTATTCCCGACAGACGGGGGAAATAGTCGGTATCCATCGCCGAGAACACCATGCCGACATAGGTCAGCGTCATCATGATACCGGCATTATACAGGCCGACCATATCCAGTCCGACCACGTTATTGATATAGCTTCGTATCAAGAAGTCGGTGCCCGAAGTAAATATTCCCGCCACGACGAACGCCATTCCGAGCTTTATCATCCCTAGTCCGTCGTGGAAAAGGGCCCTGGAGAAATTCCAGCGAAAAGGACATAGGCTGTAGGATACGTGGGCAGTGAGCAGAAACTGGATGAGAGACATAAGCACCAGCGTGGGTACAATGCCCTTGGTGCCCCAGAAATAATAGATAGGAACAGAGACAATAAGGGCACCTACAATATTGTAGAACGACACCATGGCCAGACGGCGGAGCTTGCGCAAGGCTTTGATTATCGCCGTCTCGCCCAACGACAGAATGGTGAGGCCCACGATTGGCGAGAGACAGATAAAGTGAAGGGTGTGTCCGTTCCAGGAGAATGTGAACCAACTGAGAAACGGACTGAGGATAATGCACAGCATGGTGCCCAGCAATGCCAGAATGGAACTCCAGTAGCGGATAGTGCTGACAGAATGGACGATACCATCAGTGTCGCCATCATCATAGGCCTTCGATATCTTCTGGACGGCACTGATGCCGATACCGAAGCTGGAGGCATCAGAGACAAGGCTCACAGTGGAATTGAACAGTGAGACAAGGCCCATACCACCCGGTCCAAGGATAAGGGAAACGAGCTTATTGCGCACCAGCGCCACACCAATGCTCAAAGCCTGCACACCACCAAAAAGACCGGTATACTTGAGGATATGCGAATAACTGTCGGTACGTTCTTTTTTTGACATTTCCCTAATAAAACGCACATTAAACTTTTTTATTTTACATTTTCGCATCTATTTTTGGCTTTTAGAATATTAAATGGTATCTTTGCATGACTAAATCCACCCACAAATCGATGAATCAACAACAGATAGACAACATACACTGGTCGGAAAACGTCATCATTGCTGATGCCGATTACATAGACCGTGTGGCCTTCGACCTTATCGTCAACTTCGAGAGGATGCTTGACCGGCGCATACCGGCGGCCGACATGAGCCGGTGGGCCATGGACATAGCTCTCGACGGAGGACTGAGAGAGGGAGACCACGAGACACAGATAGTACTCCTGCATGACAAGGGCAAGGGAAAGTTGCAGAACTTCGCACCGGCCGACTATGGCAAGGAGCTCAACGGAAAGGCGTTCCGCGACGAGAGGCTCGGAGAGTTCATCGTCAACACCATTGCCGCCGGCGACGGAACAAACGACAAGGATGGTATCATCATGGACATCCTCGGCATAATCCTCGGACACAAGGAAGTGAGGAGGATAATGATCGTCCCCGACTCGGAGCAGACCAACATCTGGCAGACGCTTACCACAACGCTCAACCGCGTCGACGACGAGGAGAAGCACATAACGCTCTTCGCCATGCAACCCATGCCGGGCGGCAACTTCCGACAGCAGATACTGGGATACTCGCTCATGAACGCGATGGGAATAACACAAAAGGAAATTGATAAAAAAATAAGATAATGGGAAGAATATTAATGATTGGCGCCGGCGGCGTGGCCACGGTAGCCGCTTTTAAGATAGTCCAGAACCAGGACGTCTTCACGGAGTTTATGATTGCCAGCCATCACAAGGCTAAATGCGACAAGCTCGTGGAGGCCATACACGCTAAAGGCTATAAGATGGACATCAAGACTGCAGAAGTCGACGCTGACGACGTGGAGCAGCTTAAGAAGCTCTTCAACGAGTTTAAGCCGGACCTCGTCCTCAACCTCGCACTGCCCTACCAGGACCTTACCATCATGGACGCTTGCCTGACATGCGGATGCAACTATGAGGACACCGCCAACTACGAGCCGAAGGACGAGGCTCACTTCGAATACTCCTGGCAGTGGGCATACAAGGAGAAATTTGAGAAGGCAGGACTGACGGCAATCCTAGGATGTGGCTTCGACCCGGGAGTGTCTCAGGCGTACACAGCATATGCCGCAAAGCATGAGTTCGACGAGATACACGACCTCGATATTGTAGACTGCAATGCCGGTAACCACCACCACGCCTTCGCAACAAACTTCAATCCGGAGATAAACATCCGTGAGATAACACAGAAAGGACTCTACTACGAGAACGGCAAGTGGATAGAGACAGAGCCGCTGGAGATACACAAGAGCCTCACCTACCCTAACATCGGACCGCGCGAGAGCTATCTGATGCACCACGAGGAACTGGAATCGCTCGTAAAGAACTATCCTACCATCAAGCGCGCACGCTTCTGGATGACCTTCGGGCAGCAGTATCTCACATACCTCGACTGCATACAGAACCTCGGGATGAGTCGCATAGACCCTGTCACCTACGAGGCACCACTTCACGACGACCCGACAAAGACTGTCAAGGTGGACATCATACCGCTGCAGTTCCTCAAGGCCGTACTGCCCAACCCACAGGACCTCGGCTCTAACTACGACGGCGAGACATCAATAGGCTGCCGCATTCGTGGAACGAAGGACGGCAAGGAACACACATATTACATATATAACAACTGCCGTCATCAGGATGCCTTCAAGGAAACAGGCATGCAAGGCGTCAGCTACACCACCGGTGTACCGGCAATGGCCGGAGCGATGATGTTCTTCAAGGGACTATGGCGCAAGCCGGGTGTATGGAACGTAGAGGACTTCGACCCGGATCCATTCCTCGATGTACTCAACAAGCAGGGACTGCCCTGGCACGAGCTTCGCGACATCGACCTGGAGCTCTAACCCTTGCGCGCTCCCCGCGCCCCCAGCTTCCGCGCTCCCACACCCCCGCGTTCCCAGCTCCCGCGCCGCCAGCTCCCACGCTCCCCGTTGAGTACGACGTCGCATTGCGACGTCCCCCCCCATCAATAATAACAACCCGCCTCCTTTGAGGCAAAAAAAACAAGCAACTATGGCAAAGAAAGAAGACGCCGAAGAGGCAAAGAAGCAGCAGGCAGGAAAGCTGCAAGCCCTGCAGGCTGCCATGTCAAAGATAGAAAAAGACTTTGGTAAAGGTAGCATCATGCGCATGGGCGATGAGCACGTGGAGGATGTAGATGTCATCCCCACCGGCAGCATAGGCCTTGACGCTGCACTCGGCGTGGGAGGATACCCACGCGGCAGGATAATAGAGATATACGGACCGGAGAGCTCCGGTAAGACCACGCTGGCCATCCACGCTATCGCGGAGGCACAGAAGCGCGGTGGCATCGCAGCCTTCATCGATGCGGAGCATGCCTTCGACCGCTTCTATGCACAGAAGCTCGGAGTGGACGTCGACAACCTGTGGATATCGCAGCCGGACAACGGTGAGCAGGCACTCGAAATCGCCGACCAGCTGATAAGGTCGAGCGCTATAGACATCCTCGTCGTCGACTCCGTGGCAGCTCTGACGCCTAAGAAGGAGATTGAAGGCGAGATGGGCGACTCGGTGGTAGGACTGCAGGCACGTCTGATGTCGCAGGCACTTAGAAAGCTGACATCGACCATCTCGAAGACAAACACATGCTGCATCTTCATCAACCAACTGCGAGAGAAGATTGGTATCATGTTTGGAAATCCAGAGACAACAACAGGTGGTAACGCTCTGAAGTTCTACGCCTCTGTACGCATAGACATCAGAAAGACCACACAGGTGAAGAACGGAGACCAGATCCTTGGCAACAACGTCCGCGTGAAGGTAGTGAAGAACAAGGTCGCACCTCCATTCCGCAAGGCGGAGTTCGAGATAACCTTCGGTGAGGGTATCAACCACGCCGGAGAAATCGTTGACCTCGGAGCGGAATACAACATCATCCAAAAGTCGGGAAGCTGGTTCTCGTATAACGGTACGAAGCTGGCGCAGGGCCGCGAGGCCACCAAGGCTATGATAAAAGACAACCCTGAGCTCGCTGAGGAACTGGAGACGCAGATTAAGCAGGCTATAGAGGACAAGAAGGAATAACAGCTCTCTGTTCTCATGACGTCTGGGTATCAGAATGATACCACAAGTCGCATGTGCCAAGGAAACTCATCTGACAAGCAATCTCTTAAGATTCATGTCAAACGAGGTTCCTTGGCACATTTTTTTGCATTATCATTATCAAAAAGAAAAGGTTCGAAATCAAAATATTAACTAAAGACATCATAAATCACCTTAATTTTGCTGCTGAAATCTAACATTAAGGAAAGACCTTAGAAATAAATCAGAACACAATAGACGGACCAATAGTACACGAACATTTATTGTCTGTACACATAATACAACCTAATTAAAACAAACTAAAAAATTAACATTATGCAAACACGCCTAAGAAGATTTGCCTTTGTCATCTATCTGATAATGGCATGCAGCATGGCTGGTATTGCCCAAAGCCGAAAGATAACCGGCACGGTCAAGGACACCGAAGGACTTGAAGTGATAGGAGCCACCGTAACCGTTCCAGGAACGAAGGCGGCTGCTATTACCGACGTAGACGGAAAGTACACTATCGACGTACCGTCGGGAGGAAAAAAAATCAAAGTTACGTATGTTGGAAGCAAGGATGCCGTAATCGACATTGGCAACCGAGATGTCATCGACGTTGTAATGACAGAAAGCGACCAGTCGCTCGATGAGGTCGTTGCTATCGGTTATGCGAAAGTCCGTAAGGCCGACCTTACCGGCGCTACAGCTAGCGTTAGTGCCGAAGACCTTGCTTCGCGCCCTGTGGCTACAGCGGCGGAGGCTCTTGCCGGCAAGGCCGCCGGAGTGAACATTGTATCGCAAAGTGGCGCGCCAGGCGCGGATATCAACATCACCGTTCGTGGTGGTACGTCTATCACACAGAGCACAACACCTCTTTATATAGTAGATGGTTTCGAGATGGAGAATGCCCTTCAGCAAATCGACATCAACGACATTGAGACCATCGACATCATGAAGGATGCTTCGGCAACGGCAATCTATGGTGCTCGTGGTGCAAACGGTGTTGTCATCATCACGACTAAGAATGCCAAGGAAGGTAAGACTCAGGTAAACTATAACACTTACTACAGCTGGAACTGGCTCGGAAAGAAACTCGACGTACTGAACACCCTCGACTATGTTAAGTATCAGTATGAGTTCCAGACTCTTGCAGGCAACGTTGCAAACTTTGCAAGCTTCTACGGCGGCGACGTCAACGACCCGGACTTCTACACCGGAGCCTACGACCGCATAAACCAGGAATACGGCAACCGCGCAGGCATTGACTGGCAAGACGAGGTGTTTGGAGGTACGGGCTCATCGATGAACCACAACCTGAGCATCAGTGGTGGTACTGAAAAGACTAAATACTTACTGTCTTACAACTTCACTGGCGAGGATGGTATCCTCTCAAAGCATGGACTCGACAAGAACTCTATCCGCTTGAAGTTGAACCACGAGCTATGGAAAGGCGTACGCTTCGACTTCAGCACCAGCTTCCAGGATACGAAAGTTGAAGGTGGCGGCTCTATGGCAGGCAGCTTGAAGAACGTTATCCTTCAGCCACCTACGGGCGGTGCACGCTTCACTGACCAGGAGTTCCTTTCACAAGATCTGTCGGATGAGATGATGTCAATAGATTCTCAGTATGATATCGACAACCCTCTGATCAACAACGCTAGTATCAGCAACAACAGCCACCGTCGTCTGTGGACAATGAACGCCGGAATTGAGTTCGACTTCCTCAAAGACTTCACATGGCGCACGGCAGGCAGCTACACTTGGATGCAGCGCCGCGACGACTACTGGGACAATGGCGACACACGTACTGCAAAGAACTATGGCGGTGCTTACGGCTACCGCAACAACTCAGAGCGTACCACATGGCAGATAACCAATACGTTGAACTGGAAGCACAGCTTCGACCTTCATCACGTGAACGTTCTCTTCGGACATGAGGTCTATCACCGCGGAACTCTGAAACTCGACAACGAATACCACAACTTCCCTGAAGCTAATTTCGGACTTAACAACGTTACAATGGCAGACCCGTATTCTTGGGAGTCGGGTACAAGCGAGCGCGGTCTGGTCAGTTTCTTCGGACGTGCTTCTTACGACTGGAACGACCGCTACCTCTTCACCGCTACTCTTCGTACCGATGGTAGCTCAAAGTTCGGCAAAGGACATCGTTGGGGCTGGTTCCCATCAGCATCGGCTGCATGGCGCATAACAGAGGAGCCTTGGATGCAGAGCACTAAGTCATGGCTCAGCAACTTGAAGCTTCGTCTCGGTTTCGGTACCACAGGTAACGATAACATCGACGACAACATGTACGCTACTCCTTACGGTGTGGCTTACTACACTAACGGCAAGGAGGTTATATCAGGTCTCTCTCCTGGTTCTACTGTTGGTAATCCTAACGTTAAGTGGGAGAAGACTTCTACATTCAACCTTGGTCTCGACTTCGGATTCTTCCACGGTCGTCTGAATGGTAGCCTCGACTACTACGTCAACAAGTCGAGCAATCTGCTCATTCAGAACCGCATCCCTACTTCAACAGGTTACACATATCAGTATCAGAACCTTGCGAAGATACGCAACCGCGGTTTCGAGGCTGTCATCAACTCTACAAACATCCGTACAAAGGATTTCACATGGACAACCGACTTCAACATTTCGTTCAATAAGAACAAGGTGCTCAAGCTCTACGGTGGTGCAAACGACAATAACTACTTCATTCAGGACTACGACTCTCGTATGTGGTTCCTCATCCAGGAAGGTTCTGAACTCGGACAGTTCTACGGATACAAGACTGACGGTGTATACACAACTGACGACTTCACACAGAACGCTGACGGTACATACACTCTCAAAGATGGCGTTCCTAGTCTGAAAGGCGCCAACCGCAAGAACATCAAGCCGGGCGACATCAAGTACCAAACTACAGCGGGACAGACCGACAAGAACGGCAACCCTGTATGGAGTACTGACGACCGTCAGGTTATCGGACATGCTAATCCTGACTTCACTGGTGGTATGAACAACACATTCCGCTACAAAGGCTTCGATCTTAGCGTATTCCTTACATTCTCTGTTGGCGGCGACGTATTCAACATGAACACGCAGCGTTATGTTGGTCCGTATCTGCCTAACCAAAACACCATTGCAGCTATGGCAAACCACTACATCCTCATTGACCCGCAAACCGGCAAGGAGACAACCGACCTCGCACGCCTGGCTGAGCTCAACCCTAACCAGTACAGCAAGGGACAGATATGGTCGCTGCATGCCGACAACAAGATAGCCATCTCCGACCCACTCGACAAATACATTGAGGACGGAAGCTATCTGCGCTTCAGTACGATCACTCTTGGCTATACCTTCCCTAAGTCGCTGATGAGTAAGATTTGCGTTCAGAACCTCAGAATATATGCAACTCTTAACAATATTGCTACCATTACCGGCTATGACGGTTTTGACCCAGAGGTTAGTGCTTCAGGCAGTGCACTGACACCAGGAATCGACAACTCGGCTTACCCACGTTCAAAGAGTTTTGTTGTTGGACTGAACTTAACATTCTAAAAAGTGAGGAACAAAATATGAAAAAGACTATATTATATATTGGTATTGCTGCAATGACGCTTACGGGCTTCACCTCATGCAATGACTATCTCGATATGCCATCAAAGGAAAAGTTCGACAGTGAGACTGTCTTTGAGGACGTCAACAAGGCTGAAATGGCTGTTATAGGCTGCTATCCGCAGACTTTCAACCGTGAGTTCTTCTATCAGCTCGGAATGGGCACCGACGAGTGCATATCAACCGAAAGCCAGTCGAATTCAAAGAATCAGATTGCTAACTATGTCTATACATCGTCGAATGCTCCTACAGGACTTTACAACGCGATGTACAAGGGCATTGAGTATACCAACGTCTGCATAGACAAGTTGCAGAACATGAAGGCGAATGATGAAACTACTCAGAAGAAGCTGAATCATCTTCTTGGTGAGGCTCTCTGCATTCGCTCAGCTAACTACCTTAACCTGGTACGCTTCTTCGGCGATGTGCCTTTCATCACGACACCTACAGCAGAGTTGAATACATTCTACTCTTCACGTACAAGCCGCGACACTATCTACGACCACATTATCGCAGATATGCAGAAAGCCACTACCCTACTCTCTTGGGAAAGCGAGGGTGTTGTAGGCAGTGAAACCGAACGCTACACAAAGAACTCTGCTTATGGTGTATTGGCACGTATCGCTCTCTATGCTGCCGGTTACTCACTTCGTTGGGATCTGAACACATACGATGCATCTTCTCTTCGTATGGCTCAAAGAAGCGATCCTGCACGCATACGTCAGCTCTATCAGATTGCCGCTGACGCTTGCAAGGCTGTAATCGATAAAGGAGAGAACAGCTTACTGCCAAAGTATGAAACCGTTTTCCGTGATATTATGGAAAAGAAATTCGACTCTGAAACCATGCTTCAGGTAGGTCAGTACGGCTCACAGGTAAGCAGTTTCAATGTTGGCTACACAAACGGTATCTTCTCACACTCTAACACCGTATTTATGAAGTCAGCTCCTCAGATGGTTGCCGTTCCTACTTACTACCTAAGTTTTGCCGACGGCGACCAGCGTCGTGATGTGGCTGTATGTAACTACGGTTATGACGGAACCAAGGACAAGACTGGCACACGTAAGTTGAACGGTCTGCCTAGCAATACCATCGGCAAGTTCCGTGTCGACTGGAAGGAGAATACTGGTGTAAGCGCTAACCGTCGTGAAATAGACTTCCCGCTTCTTCGCTATTCTGATGTACTTCTTATGTATGCAGAGGCATTAAATGAGCTCAACAATGGTGCAACTGCTGAAGCTGTGAATGCCCTTAAGCAAGTTCGACTTCGTGCGTTCGGTGGCGACGAGAGTAAAGTTGGAACAATACCGACAGATCACGACGGATTCCTAAAGGCTATTCAGCAAGAGCGCGCTTGGGAACTGGGATTTGAAGGATGGCGTAGGACCGACCTCTGCCGTTGGAACATTCTGGGAACTACTCTTGCCAATACAAAGGCTGAACTCGTTAAGCTGGCCAACGGGGAAGGAAAATATGCAGACATCTTTGCCCGTCATTATGCAGCTTACAAGCCTGAAAGCATGACTGCAAACGACTTTAAGTCGCCAGTTGTATCAATGCCATACATTCAAATTAGTGAAAGCGAAGAGACTGAATACAAAGCCAAAGGCTATTCTATTCAAGACCTGTTCAAAGGTACAAAGGGCTTCACTAATGCCAATAATGTTATTGCGACGTCTGGAGACGGAAGCGATTGGATGACAACATCACTATTCCGAGGTTACACAGCCAATCAGGTAGAGATTCTTCCTCTGAATCAGACATCAGTCATTGATATCAACAAGGGACTAGAAGGCGAACAGCATCCGGCTTACTAATCCCTATCAATAATTTAAACTTAAATCCCCGTTGTTGGATAAAGATTTCCAGAAATGGGGATTTTTGTTTTTTATTAAAGAAAAATGTAACTCTATAAAATGAAAAGAGGAACCTCCTAGAGCAAGCTTCATCGCTACATTATAATATCATATATGAGTCTTGTTTCTTACTCATTCTGTAAGAAAATTCAATTACAAGAGGGAACAAGACAGATATTTATCGAATTCTTACAGAACACTACCAAACATATTATATTTATAGATACTTTTCATTAACTATGAGATACAAAAAAAAGCCCTCACAAATAGATGTAAGAGCTTTTTTAATATTAAATTGAGAATATTGATTATTCAGCCTTATTCTCTTCAGCCTTCGGTGCCTCAGCAGCTGCCTCAGCCTTCGGTGCCTCTGCAGCTGCCTCTTCAGCCTTTGGAGCCTCTGCAGCTTTCTTGCCACCACGACGGCTACGGCGAGTCTTCTTCTCTGCCTTAGGAGTCTTAGCCATGTTCTCATCGAAGTCTACAAGCTCGATGAAAGCAATCTGAGCTGCATCACCCTGACGAACACCAAGCTTGATTACACGTGTGTAACCGCCTGGACGGTCACCAACCTTTGTTACAACATTTCCAAAGAGCTCCTTAATAGCCTCTTTGTTCTGGAGGTAACGGAAGACAACACGACGGGAATTGGTCGTATCGTTCTTGGCCTTTGTAATCAGTGGCTCGACATACTTCTTCAGTGCCTTAGCCTTTGCGAGGGTCGTAGTGATTCTTTTGTGCTCAATCAGCGAGCAAGCCAAGTTAGAAAGCAGGGCTGCGCGATGGTCAGCAGTACGACCCAGATGGTTGAATTTCTTGTTGTGTCTCATTTTTGTTTTCTCTTTCGAAAAGCACTTTCTCTAAAGAGAGTTACTTCTCATCTAATTTATACTTTGAAATATCGGTTCCAAACGACAGATTCAGACTCTCGAGCAAATCATCAAGCTCAGAAAGCGATTTCTTACCAAAGTTACGGAACTTAAGGAGGTCGGTCTTATTGTACTGAACGAGATCACCAAGGGTCTCGACATCAGCAGCCTTAAGACAATTAAGTGCACGGACACTCAGGTTGAGGTCAGTGAGCTTGGTCTTCAAGAGCTGACGCATGTGCAGTACCTCCTCATCAAACTCCTGGTTGTTCTCCTGGTCAGGATTCTCGAGAGTAATCTTCTCATCAGAGAACAGCATGAAGTGATAGATGAGGATTTTAGCAGCCTCTTTCAGCGCGTCCTTCGGATGGATGGAACCATCTGTTGTTACTTCAATAACCAGTTTGTCGTAGTCGGTCTTCTGCTCGACACGATACGGCTCTACTGAATATTTTACGTTACGGATAGGGGTGTAGATAGAATCGATTGGGAGTACATTAACATCAGTGCAGAACTGACGGTTCTCATCAGCAATGACGTAGCCACGTCCCTTGTTGATGGTAAGGTCAATCTGCATTGAAGCCTTTGAATCTAAATGACAAATCACCAAATCAGGGTTTAACACTTCAAATCCAGTCAAATACTTGTTAAGATCACCAGCTTTGAACTCGGTAGTGTTCTCAACGGTGATACTAACTTTCTCATTCTCGAATTCTTCTACTACTTGCTTGAATCGAACTTGCTTGAGATTCAAGATGATGTTCGTGACATCCTCCTTAACACCTGGCACTGAAGAGAATTCGTGCTCAACACCAGCGATACGGATGGTGTTGATAGCGAAACCTTCAAGCGATGAAAGAAGGATACGGCGCAGGGCATTACCAATGGTAACACCGAAACCGGGCTCGAGAGGGCGGAACTCAAACTTTCCGTAGTGGTCGTTAGCCTCCACCATCACTACTTTATCAGGTTTTTGAAATGCTAATATCGCCATTAATTTAATGATTTTTATTGTTTAGAGTACAACTCAACGATTAACTGCTCCTTAATGTTCTCAGGAATGTCAGCACGGTCTGGCTTGTGAAGGAACTTACCACTCTTGGTGTTCTCGTCCCACTCCAGCCAAGGATACTTGCTGTGGTTGAAACCTGCAAGCGCTGCCTCGATGACCTCGAGAGACTTAGCCTTCTCACGTACACCAACGACATCACCCGGCTTAACCTGATATGAAGGAATGTTTACTACCTGTCCGTTGACAACAATGTGCTTGTGGCCTACAAGCTGACGAGCAGCGGCACGTGTTGGAGCAATACCAAGACGGAAAACTACGTTGTCCAGACGGCTCTCAAGGCTCTGAAGAAGAACCTCACCAGTAATACCGTCGGCCTTAGCTGCTGCATCGAAAAGGTTGCGGAACTGACGCTCCAGAACGCCGTAGGTGTACTTAGCCTTCTGCTTCTCAGCGAGCTGTGCACCATACTCAGACTGCTTGCGGCGACGATTGTTGCCCTGCTGCCCTGGAGGGAAGTTACGCTTAGACAGAACCTTGTCAGCGCCGAAGATTGGCTCACCAAAACGGCGTGCAATTCTTGATTTTGGACCTATGTATCTTGCCATAATTTAATGTAATCTTAAAATAAATGTTCTAAAGATGGAATTATACACGACGACGCTTTGGAGGACGACAACCGTTATGTGGAAGCGGTGTAACGTCGACAATCTCAGTTACCTGGATTCCAGAAGCATTGACGGCACGAATGGCACTCTCACGACCATTACCCGGACCCTTTACAAAAGCCTTTACCTTACGGAGACCAAGCTCGAAGGCGACCTTTGCGCAGTCCTCAGCAGCCATCTGAGCTGCATACGGAGTGTTCTTCTTAGAACCACGGAATCCCATCTTACCAGCTGAAGACCAAGAAATAACCTGACCCTCGCTGTTTGCCAAAGATACAATGATATTGTTGAAAGAGCTGTGAACGTGCAGCTGACCTACAGCGTCAACTCTTACATTTCTTTTCTTATTAGATGCTGTTGTTTTCTTTGCCATAATTAATTTCCTCCGAGATTACTTAGTAGCCTTCTTCTTATTAGCAACAGTCTTCTTCTTTCCCTTACGGGTACGAGCATTGTTCTTAGTACTCTGACCGCGAACAGGAAGACCATTACGATGTCTGATACCACGATAGCAGCCTATGTCCATAAGGCGCTTGATGTTCATCTGAATCTCTGAACGGAGATCACCTTCTACTTTGAATTCAGCGCCGATAATTTCACGGATCTTGGCAGCCTGGTCATCAGACCATTCGCTGACCTTCAAGTCACGGCTCACGCCGGCCTTGTCCAATATCTTTGCTGAACTACTTCGACCTATACCATAGATGTAGGTCAATGCGATTTCGCCACGCTTGTTCTGGGGCAAATCTACTCCAACAATTCTTATTGCCATTGATTAAAAATGTAAATATAAAATACTTAAACGTTTAATTTTCGCTAAAAAGCATGCAAAGATAAGCATAATAATTGAATTACGCCTAATCCTTTACAGTTTTTTAACGATTTTAGCCCTGACGCATCTTGTACTTAGGGTTCTTCTTGTTGATAACGAACAGACGGCCCTTACGACGAACGATCTTGCAGTCCGCTGTACGCTTCTTTAATGATGCTCTTGTCTTCATAGTGAATCCAATCTATTTATTTGTATCTGAAAACTATTCTGCCTTTTGTCAAGTCATATGGACTCATCTCGACCTTCACCTTGTCGCCGGGAAGTATCTTGATGTAGTGCATTCTCATCTTGCCAGAAATATGTGCTGTGATATCAACACCATTTTCCAGTTCAACGCGGAACATTGCGTTAGAGAGCGACTCTACGATTGTTCCGTCCTGTTCAATAACGTCTTGTTTTGACATATATATAAACCTGTTTGTTTAAAAGTTCTGACCTTCCAGTTGTTCAACTTCTTCGAAAGAAGATAAGATATCAGCCTTACCGTCCCTAATGGCTATAGTATGCTCAAAATGAGCGGCCGGCTTCATATCGCGTGTTATTATCTGCCATTTGTCACGAAGCATCCACACCTTGGGATCACCCATTGTAACCATCGGCTCTATTGCAATACACATTCCTGACTTTAGCATTAAGCCCCCACCAGGTTTGCCATAGTTGAAGACCGGAGGGTCCTCGTGCATCTGCCTTCCAATGCCATGTCCGGCAAGTTCACGTACTATTCCGTAGCCGCGACTCTCGCAATGACTTTGAACGGCATGACCGATATCACCAAGATGATGCCCCGCCTGTGCTGCCTCTATTCCCTTATAAAGTGCCTCTTTAGTAGTGCGAAGAAGGTCTTTAACTTCTGGAGCTACCTCACCGACACAAAAAGTGTAGCAAGAATCACCGTTAAAACCATCGAGAACGCATCCACAATCTATGGAGATTATCTCTCCCTCCTTAAGAACGCACTTAGAATTCGGAATGCCATGCACAACTATCGCATCGAGAGAAGTGCATATACTTCCGGGGAAAGGCCCTCCATTTGGATTAGGACATCCCTTGAAAGAAGGGACAGCCCCGTTGTCTCGGATAAACTCCTCAGCAACCTTATCCAACTGGAGGGTCGTTACACCTGGCTTTATATGACGGCCAACCTCAGCAAGCGTTTTACCGACAAGCAGATTGGCCTTACGCATCAATTCAATCTCATCCTCTGTCTTCAGAAATATATTCATCCCAAAGAAGAAGATTAATATGCCGCAACACCACCGTTACCACGGGTATGACCAGAATTCAGAAGTCCGTCGTAGTGGCGCATCATCAAATGCGACTCTATCTGCTGAAGAGTGTCAATGACGACACCAACAAGGATCAGCAGTGAGGTACCACCGAAGAACTGGCTGAAAGCGTCCTGAACATTCAGGAGTCCGGCAAGAGCTGGCATGATAGCGATGAAAGCGATAAACAGCGAGCCTGGGAAAGTGATACGGGACATAACAGTGTCGATGTAATCGGCAGTGTCCTTACCCGGCTTCACACCCGGAATGAAACCATTGTTACGCTTCATATCCTCAGCCATCTGAGTAGGATTAATGGTAATAGCCGTATAGAAATATGTAAATGCGATCACAAGGAAGACATAAACAATATTGTACAGCAGACTCTTTGTGTTCATCAGACTCTGGAGTACAGGGCTCGCATTATCAGTTGAATACTGTACGATAGCCAGTGGGATGAACATCAGTGCCTGAGCAAAGATGATAGGCATCACATTAGCTGCGAACAGCTTCAACGGTATATACTGACGAGCACCACCATACTGCTTGTTACCAACAATACGTTTGGCATACTGAACAGGCACCTTGCGAGTACCTTGCACAAGAAGGATTGACGCACATACTACAGCGTAGAGAATGACAATCTCAACGATGAACATCACAAGACCACCACCGGTGATAGCGGTAAAGCGGCTGCTGACCTCCTGAATGAATGCCTGAGGCAAGCGTGCGATGATACCGATCATAATGATGAGTGAGATTCCATTTCCTACTCCCTTATCGGTAATGCGCTCACCAAGCCACAGAATGAACATTGAACCTGCGGCAAGGATGATAGTAGCCGGAATCATGAACACCGTCCAACTGATACCTGAGGCCAGAGCCTGAGAGGCCTGCATCTTCAGGTTGATAAGATAAGACGGAGCCTGGAACAACAGGATAGCCACTGTAAGGATACGTGTGTACCAGTTGATCTTCTTCCGGCCGCTCTCGCCCTCGCGCTGCATCTTCTGAAAATAAGGTACAGCGACGGCGAGGAGCTGCATAACGATAGAAGCTGAGATGTACGGCATTATTCCGAGTGCGAAGATAGACGCATTGGAGAATGCACCACCGGAGAACATATCCAACAGCGACATAAGGCCGCCAGCGGTCTGCGACTGCAGTTTGTCCAACATGCTCGGGTCTATACCAGGAAGTACGACGAACGAGCCGAAACGGTAAATAGCCGTAAACAGAATGGTGATGAGAATCCGCTGACGCAGATCCTCAATCTTCCATATGTTCTTCAGTGTCTCAATAAACTTTTTCATTACTTAGATTATAGTTGTGTTACCACCAACTGCCTTGATAGCCTCTTCGGCAGTCTTAGAGAAGGCATTTGCCTCAACATCGATCTTAGCCTTAAGCTCACCGTTACCGAGAATCTTAACGAGCTTCTGACCCTTGACGACACCAAACTCCTTGAGCTCAGAGAGTCCGATCTTTGTCAGATTCTTGTCCTCAGCAAGTTTCTGAAGCTGTGAAAGGTTTACAGGATAATACTCCTTATGGTTGATGTTCTTGAATCCAGCCTTCGGAACACGACGCTGCAGAGGCATCTGACCACCTTCGAAACCAATCTTCTTCTTGTAACCAGAGCGAGACTTAGCACCCTTGTGTCCACGGGTTGATGTGCCACCGAGACCAGAGCCCGGACCACGACCGATACGACGACTTGAATGGGTAGAGCCCTCAGCCGGTTTCAAATTATTTAATTTCATAATTGTGAGATTCTTTAAAGATTAATTACTTAACTTCCTCAACAAGGTGGAACACCTTGCGGACCATTCCGCGGTTGCTAGGAGTATCCTCAAGCTCAACAACCTGACCAATCTTATGAAGGCCGAGAGCCAGAAGGGTTCTTTTCTGATCCTTCGGGGCATTGATACGGCTCTTGATCTGCTTAACTTTAATTGTTGCCATTGTCTTGTTTCTCCTATATATTAACCGTTAAACACTTTGTCCATGCTGATACCACGCTCACCTGCTACAGAGTAAGCATCACGCATCTGGCTCAGAGCTGCGATAGTAGCCTTCACCAGGTTGTGAGGGTTAGAAGAGCCCTTGGACTTTGCTATCACATCCTTGATGCCTGCGCTCTCAAGAACGGCACGCATAGCACCACCGGCCTTCAGACCAGTACCGGCAGCAGCCGGCTTGATGAGAACCTGGGCACCACCGAAGCGGACCTCCATCTCGTGAGGAACGGTACCGTTGAGTACAGGAACCTTAACAAGATTCTTCTTTGCAGCGTCAGTACCTTTCTGGATGGCAGCTGTAACCTCACCGGCCTTTCCAAGACCCCAGCCGATAACGCCTTTGCCGTCACCAACAACGACGATGGCTGCGAATGTGAAAGTACGGCCACCCTTTGTAACCTTTGTTACACGGTTGATAGCAACCAGACGGTCTTTCAGTTCAACGTCACTATTTACTTTTACTTTATTCATTGCCATAATCGTTTAGAAATTAAGTCCTCCCTCGCGGGCTGCATCAGCAAGAGCCTGAACACGTCCGTGGTAAAGGTAACCGTTACGGTCGAAAACAACTTTCTCCACACCGGCAGCCTTTGCCTTCTCAGCTACAAGAGCGCCGACCTTCTTAGCCTGCTCAATCTTCGGCAGCTTCTCAAGACCGAGTGATGAAGCCGAAGCAAGAGTCTTACCTGTCAAATCGTTGATGACCTGTGCATAAATCTGCTTGTTACTGCGGAACACGCTCAGACGTGGGCGCTCAGCAGTACCGTTCACATTCTTACGAATGCGGAACTTTATCTTAAGTCTTCTTTGTTCTTTCTTTGTAGACATAATCGTAATTAATTATAAAAGTTACTTAGCTGCAGCAGTCTTACCAGACTTTCTGCGGATAACCTCGCCCTGGAACAGGATACCCTTACCCTTATAAGGCTCAGGCATACGGAAAGAACGAATCTTTGCACAAATCTGACCGAGCAATTGCTTGTCAGCCGACTC
>ONDK01000021.1 GCA_900316565.1 uncultured Prevotella sp.
GGACCAAAAGATAACGTTCGTAAACGTCCTTTCTGAGCCAAAGACCTTAGGATATGCATATCCTGCTGCCTTGAAGACTCAATTCCATCGATGTCTGATCTGCCGACCATTTTTGATAATACGGCATCTCATTGGCAAAATTAGGAAATATTCCTTAAAGTCGCAACAGATAAGCGGACTTTTTTTTAGAAAAAATGCTGTTACCGTTAACAACAGGCTAAATAAACTCACACTATCCATTCTTTAAGCATGTGGAAAATTGATAGTGTGAGATATCACGACATCTTATAGGAATAGACTGTAAAAGGATAGAAAGGCATGGTGTTATTGCTGGGAGCAAGTCCCACATTATCTACTTTTTTGTTGTGTCGCAAATATGTTGCAAATAAGCCATAAACAAACGCATATCAAAGGCATAAGAACCAAGAACCCTATAAACGCAAAATGCGTGCAACTCATTGAGCTGCACGCATTTGCATGTTGTTTATTGTCGTTTTTCCTGGCGGCATTACTTGGCTCCGCCGAGTAACCGTCGTCGCTCAGCAGTGGCAAGCGAGCTTGCCACTGCCTTCGCTCCTTGGTTACTTCACCTCCTCGAAGTCGGCATCCTGGATATTGTCGTCGGAGCTGCCGTTAGAGGAAGAGCTCTGGGAACCCGCACCGGTATTGGCGTCACCCTGAGGACCGGCCTGTGGGCCTGCCTGCTGACCGCCGGCGGCACCGTACATCTGAGATGATGCGGCCTGAACGGCAGTGTTAAGAGTGTTGATGGCCTGGTCGATGGCAGCGACATCACCGCTCTTGTGCGCGTCCTTCAGTTTGTTGAGGGCATCCTCGATGGCCGGCTTCTTGTCAGCCGGTATCTTGTCGCCGTTGTCCTTGAGGAAGTTCTCTGTGGTGAAGATGACGGAGTCGGCCTGGTTGAGCTTGTCAACGCGCTCGCGCTCCTTCTTATCATTCTCCTCGTTCTGCTTAGCCTCAGCCTTCATGCGGTTGATCTCATCCTCGCTCAAGCCACTAGAGGCCTCGATGCGTATGCTCTGTTCTTTGCCGGTAGCCTTATCCTTAGCGCTGACGTTGAGGATACCGTTGGCGTCGATATCGAAGGTAACCTCAATCTGTGGAACGCCGCGGCGTGCCGGAGCGATGCCGGTGAGGTTGAACTGACCGATCGATTTGTTCTGTGCAGCCATAGGACGCTCACCCTGCAGTACGTGGATCGTTACCTCTGTCTGGTTGTCGGCAGCTGTCGAGAAGACCTCGCTCTTCTTGCAAGGTATGGTGGTGTTGGCGTCGATAAGCTTTGTCATCACACCGCCCATGGTCTCGATACCGAGTGTCAATGGAGTGACATCGAGCAGTACGATATCGCCCACACCGCTCTCCTTGTTGAGCACGGCACCCTGGATGGCAGCACCCATGGCAACGACCTCATCAGGGTTGACGCCCTTTGACGGCTCCTTACCGAAGTAGTTCTTCACGAGCTGCTGTACGGCCGGTATACGGCTGGAACCACCTACGAGGATTACCTCATCGATGTCGCTTGTGGAGAGCTTAGCGTCGCGCATGGCGTTCTGGCATGGTACGAGGCATGCCTGTATCAGGTCGTGTGCGAGCTGCTCAAACTGAGCGCGTGTCAGAGTCTTTACCAAGTGCTTTGGTGTACCGCCAACGGCAGTGATATACGGCAGGTTGATCTCGGTTGTTGTAGAGCTGGAAAGCTCAATCTTTGCTTTCTCGGCAGCCTCCTTCAGGCGCTGCATGGCCATCGGGTCGGTAGAGAGGTCAATGCCGTTCTCGGCCTTGAAGTCCTTAACGAGCCAGTCGATGATTACCTGGTCGAAGTCATCACCGCCGAGGTGTGTGTCACCATTTGTGGAGAGGACCTCGAACACGCCGCCGCCGAAGTTCAGGATAGAGATATCGAACGTACCGCCACCAAGGTCGAATACAGCGATGTTCATATCCTTGTTCTTCTTGTCGACACCGTAGGCCAGAGCAGCTGCTGTAGGCTCGTTGACAATACGGCGTACGTTCAGTCCTGCGATGGTGCCGGCCTCCTTGGTAGCCTGACGCTGAGAGTCGGAGAAGTATGCCGGAACGGTGATGACAGCGTCGGTAACCTCCTGACCGAGGAAGTCCTCAGCGGTCTTCTTCATCTTCTGCAGTATCATAGCAGAGATCTCCTGCGGGGTGTATTTGCGGTCACCAATCTGTACCTTTGGATAGCCGTTGTCGTTGACGACAGTATAAGGCACGCGGTCCACTTCCTTCTTGCACTGCTCATAGGTCTCACCCATGAAACGCTTGATGGAGTAAACGGTGTTGTTAGGGTTGGTGATAGCCTGACGCTTTGCCGGGTCACCAATCTTGCGCTCACCACCCTCAACGAAGCCGACTACGGAAGGCGTAGTGCGCTTGCCTTCAGAGTTTGCGATAACTGTAGGTTCGTTGCCTTCGAAAACTGCAACACAACTGTTAGTTGTACCTAAGTCGATACCAATAATCTTTCCCATAATTCTTATTTTTTATTTTTTTATTTTTATTCTGTTTGTCATTGCTTCAGTCCCCTGCAGTGGGAACCTTAGCGGAGGAGCCGTTTTCCAGGCTCTTCTGCCGCATTAATAACAAACGGTGTGCCAACAGGACATGACAGTGGCGCATGACTGACAAAGTGGCGCAACGAATTGTCCTGCCTTATACATTATATTATATATGGCAGTGCGGTGGCATGACATAACTGCCGTTGGGGAGGCAGTGAGATAGGAGGCAATTGTAGCAAGGTAGTGCGTGCCGGCGGAATAGGTCGTATGGTCGTTTGCTGATGGTTATAATCTTACCTATCCATACCCTGCAATAGTCTAACAGGAGGCTTCCGTCCAATGTACAGTCGCTGTGGACATGGAAGATGTAAAATAATTTGGCGATTTTTTAACTTCATATTTCGATTATTCTCAACGGCGACTGATTACGGTGTCAAATACGCGAAATTCGGACGTTTTGTATTATGTTTATAGTCAGATACTTAGTTGAAGAATGACTTTTGATATCTCGAAAAGAGGCAATTTTGGCCTTAAAAGTAAGGCTTACTTGCGTTGTAAGTGTAGTACTTTTGCGAGGTAAAACCTATGCTTTTACCTTGTAAAACCTATGCTTTTACAAATCACCCCGATTTTTCCTCCCAAATCACCATTATTTTCTTGCCGTTTAAGAGATTTCAACTTCTAGATTGATTGATTTTTATGACATGATTTTGTAATAAAAAGTCAAAGACAGCTTGTCGAAGCTCGGCACGATACCGACAAGAACTGTTCTATATCTCGGATGGAAGACTTCGTAAATTTGCACTTACTAATTGATCCCGCTCTTTGAGGATAACATCTTTTTGTGCGAAAAAAGTTTGGGATGTTAAACTGTTGATGGTCAGTGATGTATACTGCTGGATGAAAAATGTTGATAAAAAAAGTTATCAAAAAGTTTGGAGGGGAAGAAAAAAGTCTGTACCTTTGCACTCGCTTACAAGAAGTAAGGGCGTTTAGCTCAGTTGGTTTAGAGCATCTGCCTTACAAGCAGAGGGTCGGCGGTTCGAATCCGTCAACGCCCACTTTGGGGTGTTTCCCCCGTGGTTCTTCGGGATTGCGGGGGATTTTTTTTGTTTTTTTACTTTTCGAGTCTTCTTTTTTTGAAAGATTATTATATGTGATATGTATTTTCTCACAGAAAATCTGTAATTTTGCAGTCTAATTTTAAGTTTATTGTTATAACAGCATTATGAGTCTCGATACACTTACAGCCGTCTCACCTATCGATGGCCGTTATAGAAGTAAAACAGAAAAGCTTGCCAATTACTTTTCAGAATATGCCCTTATCAGATACCGTGTGCGTGTGGAGATAGAGTATTTCATCACTCTCTGTGAGCTTCCCTTGCCACAGCTTGCCGATTTCGACCACAGTATCTTTGACCGCCTCCGTGATATCTACCGCAATTTCAGTGAGCAGGATGCTGCCCGCGTGAAGGAGATAGAGAAGACCACGAACCACGATGTCAAGGCCGTGGAATATTTTATCAAGGAGGAGTTTGACAAGATTGGCGGTCTGGACCGTTATAAGGAGTTTGTTCACTTCGGTCTGACCTCTCAGGATATCAACAACACCAGTTTCCCGCTCATGCTTAAGGACGCCATCCATGACGTCTATTATCCTATGGTTCAGGAACTCATCGACCAGCTGCAGGCATACGCTGAGGAGTGGAAGGATGTTCCGATGCTTGCCAAGACCCACGGCCAGCCGGCCTCACCGACACGTTTGGGTAAGGAGATAGAAGTCTTCGTTTACCGTCTCACCGAACAGCTCAACTCGCTTAAGGCTTGCAAGTTTACCGCTAAGTTCGGTGGTGCCACCGGCAACTACAACGCCCACCACGTGGCTTATCCCGACTACGACTGGAAGGCCTTTGGCGATAAGTTCGTCAGCGAGAAACTCGGTCTGCAGCGTGAGCAGTGGACCACACAGATAAGCAACTATGACCACCTGGGCAGTATCTTCGATGCTGTCCGCCGCATAAACACCATCATCATCGATCTCGACCGCGACTTCTGGATGTATATCTCCATGGAGTATTTCAAGCAGAAAATTAAGGCTGGAGAGGTTGGCTCGAGTGCTATGCCTCATAAGGTGAACCCTATAGACTTCGAGAACAGCGAGGGTAACCTCGGCCTGTCGAATGCCATCCTGCAGTTCCTCGCCGCCAAGTTGCCAGTGAGCCGCCTGCAGCGCGACCTCACCGACTCTACGGTGCTGAGAAACGTCGGTGTGCCTCTCGGCCATAGCGTCATCGCCATACAGAGCACGCTGAAGGGTCTGCGCAAGCTTATCCTCAACCAGGACAAGATTAACGAGGACCTTGACAACACATGGGCTGTCGTGGCAGAGGCTCTGCAGACCATCCTTCGCCGTGAGGAGTATCCTCATGCCTACGAGACGCTGAAAGGCCTGACACGTACCAACCAGAAGATTACCGAGGCGACTATTCACGACTTCATCAAGACACTTGATGTCAGCGACGCGGTGAAGGCAGAGATGATGGCCGTTACACCACATAACTACACCGGCATGTAAGCCGGTGGTGCGAAAGGAAATGGTATGAGAAGGAGAGGACTGACAAGCCTCGAAGACAAGGCAGAATAATTATTTCACATTATTATATTATTTATAGATAAGCTTCGGAAGTCAATTAACCGTGTGCAGGGTGCGGCCCTCGTGGCCGTCCGTAACCATAAAAATATTTTTTGGATTGATAAAGAATAAATCACATAAGTAACAGACGGGCATGATGACCGCACATTGCAGGCGGATACAAACTTCCGAGATTTAAAAACAAATATAAACAGAATATTCATTTAAACATTAAAGACACTTCAACACTTCACAAGTAAACTAATGGAACGGCCGTGAGGCTATAGTATTAACACAAAGAAAATCAAATTATGACAGAAGAAACAGAGAACAAAGAGGGGTTGTCTTCAGAGCAGAAAGACACTAACCGTGAGGGCTATACAGCCGGACAATCGAGCAATTATCATCGCGATAGCCGGACTGGTCGTCCGCAGCGTCCGCGTATCCGCGTGCCACGCTCATATACCAGTGAACGTCCGACGGCATCACGCCCGTCTGGTGAGGGCGGCTTCCGTCCTGAAGGTTTTGGAGCCGGTCTGCAGGGCAGCAGTGATGCCGCTACAGAGAGACCGAGAAGCTATCAGAGCCGTGGCGGTTACCAGAGCCGTGGTGGCTACCAGAACCGCGGTGGCTATCAGCGTCAGGGAGGTTATAACAATAATCGTAACGGTGGCTATCGTCCACGTTACAACAACAATACCAATGGCGAGGGTGGTGACAACGCCGAGAACAGCGAGAACACCTCTTACCAGAGCCGTGGCGGCTATCAGCGTCAGGGCGGTTACCAGCGTCAGGGTGGCTATCAGCAGCGCCAGGGCGGTTACCAGCGCCAGGGTGGTTATCAGCATCGCCAGGGCGGTTATCAGAACCGTGGCGGCTACCAGCAGGGTGGCGGATACCAGCGTCAGGGTGGCTATCAGCAGCGCCAGGGCGGTTACCAGAACCGTGGCGGCTACCAGCAGGGCGGCTATCGCCGTCAGCATAGTGGCGACTATGATCCGAACGCAAAGTATTCGCTTAAGAAGCGCATAGAATATAAGGAGGAGAATGTAGACCCGAACGAGCCGCTCCGCCTTAATAAGTACCTTGCCAATGCAGGTGTATGCTCACGTCGTGAGGCTGATGAGTACATCCAGAAAGGTGCTGTGAAGGTCAATGGTGAGGTCGTTACCGAGCTTGGTACAAAGGTGCTGCGTTCTGACGTGGTGCTCTTCAACGATCAGCCTGTAACCCTGGAGAAGAAGGTCTACGTACTGCTCAACAAGCCGAAGGACTATGTCACCACAAGTGATGATCCTCAGAACCGTAAGACCGTCATGGACCTCGTCAAGGGTGCTTGTCCGGAGCGTATCTATCCTGTGGGCCGTCTCGACAGAAACACCACCGGTGTGCTCCTGCTGACCAATGACGGCGACCTGGCTTCGAAGCTTACACATCCGAAGTTCCTGAAGAAGAAGGTCTACCACGTATACCTCGATAAGCCGGTGTCGGCCAATGACCTTCAGAAGATTTCCGACGGTATAGAACTTGAGGACGGTGAGGTCAAGGCAGACGCTATCGACTATCCGGATCCTGAGGACCAGCGTCAGGTGGGCATTGAGATACATAGCGGAAAGAACCGTATCGTCCGCCGTATCTTCGAGAGCCTCGGCTATCGTGTGGTGAAACTGGACCGTGTTCAGTTTGCCGGTCTGACGAAGAAGAACGTCCGTCGTGGCGACTGGCGCTTCCTCACTGAGAAGGAAGTGGAGATGCTGCGTATGGGTGCATTCGAATAAGAGAGCCCCTAAGCCTTCCTCTTGGGAGGGCTTTTCGGTTTCAAGGTTAAACATTAAATTTATATACATATTATAATAATACGGTCCGGGGCGCATGTGCGACATGACGACCGGACTTCCTCTCCCTCGTGGGGAGATTTTGCAGAGGCTTATGAAACGTACTAAGGTCGTCGATGCCCTCAAGAGCACCGACTTTGGAAAAGATATAGTAGTGAAAGGCTGGGTGCGTTCGCACC
This sequence comes from uncultured Prevotella sp., assembly GCA_900316565.1. Classification (GTDB taxonomy): domain Bacteria; phylum Bacteroidota; class Bacteroidia; order Bacteroidales; family Bacteroidaceae; genus Prevotella. The sequence continues at coordinate 7,190 of ONDK01000021.1, forward strand.
GCAGCAGCAAGGCTGTTGACTTCATCGCTCTCAATGACGGCTCTACAATCAAGAACGTGCAGGTCGTCGTCAGTCCGGAGACTATGGATGCCGAAGAGCTGAAGAGCATTACCACCGGTGCCTGCATAGGTGTTGAGGGTACACTTGTGGAGAGTCAGGGAAAAGGACAGGCTGTGGAGGTCCAGGCTAAGAAGATTGTTATCTATGGTCTGTGTCCTAACGACTATCCTATGCAGAAGAAAGGACAGAGCTTCGAGTATATGCGTCAGTATGCTCACATGCGTCTGCGTACCAACACCTTCGGTGCTGTCTTCCGCATCCGTCATAATATGGCCATCGCCATCCACAAGTACTTCCACGACCATGGCTTCTACTACTTCAATACGCCTCTGATTACAGCCAGTGACGCTGAGGGTGCCGGTGAGATGTTCCAGGTTACGACACTGGACCTCGACCGTGTGGCCAAGAGTGGTGAGGTGGACTACTCAAAGGATTTCTTCGGCAAGAAGACAAACCTCACCGTCTCCGGTCAGCTGGAGGGTGAGCTTGGCGCCACTGCCCTGGGTGCTATCTACACCTTCGGTCCTACGTTCCGTGCAGAGAACTCCAACACGCCGCGCCATCTCGCTGAGTTCTGGATGATTGAGCCGGAGATAGCGTTCATGGACAAGGAGGAACTCATGGACCTGGAGGAGGACTTCATCAAGTACTGTGTGCGCTGGGCACTGGAGAACTGCAAGGATGACCTTGAGTTCCTCAATAAGATGATTGACAAGACACTGCTCGACACTCTCAACTCCGTTGTCAAGGAGGACTTCGTGCGCCTTCCTTACACTGAGGGAATAAAGATTCTGGAGCAGGCCGTGAAGGATGGTCATAAGTTTGAGAACCCTATCACAGGATGGGGCATGGACCTCAACAGTGAGCATGAGCGCTTCCTGGTGGAGCACCACTTCAAGCGTCCGGTTATAATGACCGACTATCCGAGTGAGATTAAGGCCTTCTATATGAAGAAGAACCCGGACGGAAAGACCATGCAGGGTACTGACGTGCTCTTCCCGCGTATCGGTGAGATTATCGGTGGCTCTGTCCGTGAGGAGAACTATCAGAAGTTGCTCGACGAGATAGAGAAGCGCCATATGAAAGAGAGTACCTACTCGTGGTATCTAGACACGCGTAAGTATGGCTCCTGTCCTCATGCCGGCTTCGGCCTGGGCTTTGAGCGCCTTATCCTCTTCGTTACCGGTATGCAGAATATCCGTGACGTCATCCCGTTCCCACGTACACCGAAGAACGCGGAGTTCTAAAACGGCAAAGCACCGGAACGTTATGTCGGCGTGAAAAGATGCTGATATGAAACATTCCGGTGCGTGTGATTACAAACAGATTAATTGGCACGTCTATTTCCTTCCTGTCATCAGTGGAAGGGAATAGACGTTTTATTTGTCAGACCGTCTCCTCGTTGGCACTGCCATCGACGATCTGTCCGTCCTTAAGATGTATGGTGCGGTCGGTGATGGAGGCCAAGCTCTCGTCGTGGGTGACGATGACGAAGGTTTGTCCGAACTTGTCTCTGAGGTCGAAGAACAGCTGGTGGAGCTCAGCCTTGTTCTTTGAGTCCAGTGAGCCTGACGGCTCATCGGCGAGGATAACCGCAGGGTTGTTGACAAGGGCACGGGCTACGGCAACCCGTTGTTTCTCACCACCCGACAACTCGTTTGGCTTATGGTTCGCACGGTCGGCGAGTCCCATGAACTCCAGCAGCTCTTCCGCACGCTGGCGTGCTTCGGAGGTCTTCCTCCCTGCGATGAATGCCGGTATCATCACGTTCTCTATGGCTGTGAACTCCGGCAGGAGCTGGTGGAACTGGAAGACAAATCCGATGTGCTTGTTGCGGAAGTCGCTTAACTTACTTGTCGAGAGGTTACCCACGTCGATGCCATCGACGACGACAGTGCCTTCGTCAGACTTGTCGAGAGTGCCGATTATCTGCAACAGTGTCGTCTTTCCAGCCCCTGATGGTCCTACGATGCTTACGACCTCTCCTTTGTCGATATGGAGGTCTATGCCTTTTAATACTTGCAGAGAGCCGAAGCTCTTCGTAATGTTCTTTACGTCAATCATATATTATTAATGTAGTTTCGTGCTGATGTTACAGTCCTTTCGACCGTTTGCCAGTCTTTCTTATGCTGAACGAATGGAAGAACCCCTGCCGGAACTTGTCCATTATCCAGTCGTAGGCGGACCGTTCCTCGGTGTGCTGAGGCTCTGCGAAGGTCATCTGGTCCTGAGTCTCACCGTACTGGTCCGGATAGATTATCATGATGCTGCGGCCGTTGAAGTAGCGGTTTATCTCTTGAGGGAGTTGCTCCAGAGCGTTCTTGTATGAGATGGTGCCTTTTCTTGCCGTTACCACCACGAACATGTGATCGCTCTTTATCTTCGAAGCCAGTTGTGGCAGTTGGTTCCAATGTGGCATCTCGACGAATTCCGCCCTCACGCTGGGGTGCCGGTTGTTGATGTATTCCCTTATGAGGACCAGCGATTCGGCACGTCCGTGGAACTCTATCCGGCACTCCAGGTTGTCGGCCATCCTCGAGAGGCGTTCCATCCACCGGTTGAAGCCCGGCTCGTATTCGGCTCTTGAGGGTACCGCGACCTCTATTTTCCGTATCGTGTTCAGCGGTTGCGTTATGCGCGCAATGATAATCTGCCGGTTAAGACCATTATAGAGGCTTTGCGCAAACTGTCCCCAGAAGCCCTTGGAGACGTCCTGGTGGAAGTGAAGTCCCATGATTATCTCGCTCGCCTGGTACTCCCTGAAGGCGTGCTTTATGCCGTTGGCAATGTTCGTTGAGAGGCGTACCTGCGTCTGCAACGGCACGTCGGCGGCACTGCAGTAGCGCTTGATGTGCTCCAGGAGGCGTCTGCCCTCGGCCTGGTTGCGTGCCGCGTTGATGTCATCATATACTACGTTCAACGCAATCATCCCGCGTGTGAGCTTGGTGTTACGCATTAGATTGGCCAGCGTCATGAGGTTGTCGGCATATTCCGGGTATTTCACGGCAACAAGAATCTTTTCGTCATCGCCGCTGTTCTCTATCGTCGTACTCTCTTTCTCCTTAAGACGAATGTTCCTTGCAGCATTCTCCGTTATCACTGACGAGATGATACACGTGCAGAGTATCATCAGGACGACACCGTTGAGAACCTCGTTGTTGAGCAGCGTGCGGCCCGGTGAGACCTCAAGTTCCAATCCTATCATCACCATGGCGATGGCTCCTGCGGCGTGGGCCGATGTCAGGCCGAACATCAGATGCCCCGACAGACGCGGCATGCGGAAGAAAGCCGTCGTGCCATAGGCAGCTATTGCCTTGCCGAGAGTGCCGAAGAAGACCAGGCAGAGCATTATCCACAGCACCGTTCCACCCTGGAACAGCAGCCGGATATTTATCAGCATGCCCACGCCGATGAGGAAATATGGGATGAAAAGGGCGTTGCCGATGAACTCTATGCGGTTCATCAGTGGTGATATCTTTGGGATGAACCGGTTGAGAACCAGTCCGGCGAAGAACGCTCCGAAAATGCCTTCCAGCCCGATGTAGTTCGACAGTGCCGAACTGAAGAACAGTACCGACATTACGAAGATGAACTGCATCACCGCGTCGCTGTACTTACGCAGGAACCACCTCGTAAGGCGTGGTATGAGCTGTATCATCACGGCGCTGAAGACTATTATCTTCACGAGGAAGAGCAGCCAGAAGAGTCCGTTTGCCGTGCCTCTGGCCTCGTTGACGACCGCTGCAAGCGTGATAAGGGCTAAGAGCAGTGATATCATTGACGAGCCCACGCTGAGCGTCGAGGCCGTGTTGCGCTGTAGTCCGTACCGTCCTACGATGGGGTAGGCTATCAGCGTGTTCGACGACATCATACACCCAAGCATCAGCGCGGCCATACTGCTCAGGTGGAGCAGAGACATCGAGGTGAAGAATGTCAGCAGCATCGGCACGAGAAAGGTCATTATCCCGAAGAAGCCTATCTTAGCCCTGTTCTTTCTCATGCCTTCCATGTCCATCTCGAGGCCCGCCAGGAACATGATATACAGCAGTCCCACGCGTCCGAAGAGCTGGAAGGAGTCGTCGCGGATGAGGATGTTGAGACCGTATTTGCCGATGATGACACCTGCCAAGACCATTCCTATGAGGTGAGGTATGCGCAGCTTGCCCATGATTATCGGCGCAAGGAGGATAATCAGCAGGACGACGAAGAATATCAGCGTCGGGTCTGTTATCGGGAAGTATTGTGACAAATCTGGCATAATGGCGTTCTTCTTTGATTACAAATGCACATGCAAAGTTAATGTAAACGTGCGAGATGACAAAAAGAAAGGCTTTCTATTTTCCGGTGAGGACTGTCAGGAGGGGTGTTATCTATGGATGCGCAGTTGATGTTGATATTGGGGAAGGCGAAAATATACTGTAGGTTTTCGTCGCAAAGGCTGTTTCTTCCGTCATATATATCATTAATTAATAGCTGATTGAACATATTGCGCTATAATATTTTGCAATCTCAAAGGAAATATCTAAATTTGCATGCAATTTATAGTGAAAGTTTAAGATAAAAGAAATATGAGAGTAGCTATTGTTGGCGCCAGTGGCGCAGTAGGACAGGAGTTCCTACGTATCCTTGCAGAGAGAAATTTCCCTATTGATGACTTGTTGCTGTTCGGCTCGAAGCGTTCCGCTGGCCGTAAGTACACCTTCAAGGGAAAGGAGTACACCGTTAAAGAACTTCAGCACAATGACGACTTCAAGGGTGTCGACATTGCTTTCACCAGTGCCGGCGGCGGTACCTCTGCCGAGTTTGCCGACACCATTACCAAGTATGGTGCCGTAATGATTGACAACAGCTCGCAGTTCCGTATGGATAAGGATGTGCCTCTCGTCGTGCCGGAGATAAATCCTGAGGACGCTCTGGACCGTCCGCGCGGCATCATCGCCAACCCTAACTGCACCACCATTATGATGGTTGTCGTGCTTAACCCTATAGACAAGTTGAGCCACATCAAGAAGATACATGTCTCCAGCTACCAGAGTGCCAGCGGTGCCGGTGCTGCGGCCATGAAGGAACTGGAGCAGCAGTATAAGGAGATGGTTGAGGACGGAAAGGTCTCCACTATCAATAAGTTCCCTCATCAGTTGGCATACAATGTCATCCCGCAAATCGACAAGATGACGCCAAACGACTACACCAAGGAAGAGATGAAGATGTATAATGAGACCCGGAAAATCATGCACTCCGATGTTCGCACGAGTGCTACCTGTGTCCGTGTGTCGTCGCTTCGTTCCCATTCCGAAAGCGTATGGTTCGAAACGGAGCGCCCGCTGAGCGTTGAGGAAATCCGTGAGGCACTGAAGGCGGCTCCGGGCGTGACTCTTGTCGATGACCCGCAGAACTATGTCTATCCGATGCCTCTCGACTCTGCTGGCAAGGATGATGTCTTCGTAGGCCGTATTCGTAAAGACCTTGCTGACGATAACGGCAACACGCTGTGGCTCACAGGCGACCAGATACGCAAGGGTGCAGCCCTGAATGCCGTTCAGATTGCCGAATATCTCATCAAGGTAGGCAACGTCGGAAAGTAAGATAACATTATTATACTTATACAAACCCGTATACTTGTGTAACAACGAGGGTGCATCAGATGTCGGCTTTCTTCTATTCCTGATTAATCAGGAACAGAGCAGGCAGACTTCTGATGCACCCTGTTTTGCGCTTTAAAGGCATTCACCTGCGGAGGACGTCATGCCTTTATTCAGGATAATTGTAGGAAATCATTATTTTTGGAATATTCAGAAACGGGTGCCGGTGAATGCCGGGCGTCGGTTTCTCTGGTGTCAATCATAGTTTAATGGAACAGGAAGAACAAGGAAAGAATGCTGTCGCAACTGCCGCGTCACATCGCAATGCGGTCGATATGCTGCATGGGCCGCTGCTGGGTAAGATACTTATGTTTGCCCTTCCGTTCGCGTTGAGCGGCGTGATGGAGCAGTTGTTCAACTCCGTCGACGTGATGGTCGTGGGCCGTTTCGCCAGTTCCGAGGCTATGGCTGCCGTCGGTGCCAACACGTTTCTCATCAACCTGTGCATCAACCTCTTTGTGGGTATGTCGGTAGGGGCGAATGTTATCCTCTCCAATCATATCGGACAGCACGACAACCGTGCCATACGTCATGCCGTCAGCACCACTGTAGTACTGTCGGTGGCCAGCGGCTTCTTCCTTCTTCTGCTTGGAATGGTAATCTCGCGGCCTGTTCTGTCGGTCATGGGAACGCCTGCCAACGTCATCGACGATGCTGTGACATACCTTAGGATATGGTTTCTCGGTGCACCGTTCTTCATGGTCTACAACTTTGGCGCGTCCATCCTCCGCAGTAAGGGCGACACGCGCCGCCCTCTCTATATCCTTCTTGTTGGCGGTGTCATCAATGCCATTGTCGCTCTTGTTACCGTTATCGTCTTCAGGATGAGTGTCGTCGGTGTCGGCATTGCCAACGACAGTGCCTATCTGTTCTCCGCCGTTGCGGTGGTATACCTCCTCCGTAAGGAAAGTGGACCTTTCCGCCTCGACTACGGTCATCTGCGTATCTATGGCGTGGAGCTTAAGCGCATCCTGCAAATTGGTATCCCCGCCGGCATTCAGGGAATGGTGTTCTCCCTCTCCAACGTTTTTGTGCAGTCGGCCATCAACAGCTATGGCTCAGCGGCCATGGCGGGCTCGTCGGCATCGCAGATTTTCGATGCTTACTGCTACTTCCTTATGAACGCGTTCAGCGGAGCATGTGTTACCTTCGTAGGGCAGAACTATGGTGCCGGAGAGGTGGAGCGTTGCAAGCGCGTTTTCCGCATCTGTCTTGTCTGCGGTGCCCTGGCCACGCTCTGCGGCAACATGGTGATGTTCTTCGGTGAGAACTTCTTCTTGAAATTCTTTTCCACTGACACGACGGTAATCCACTATGCCATGATACGTATCTCGCTGACCATGACTACGCAGTGGATAGCGACGTTCTATGAGATTCCGGCCTCGGCGATGCGTGGCTTGGGGCATTCCCTGGAGCCTGCGCTGATGACCGTTTTCGGCACATGTGTCTTCCGCCTGTTCTGGATCTTCGCCATTCATCCCGTCTGGCCAGGGTATAACAGGCTGATGATGATTTATCCTATCTCATGGCTTTTGACTGATTTTATCGTCTTCCCAGCGTGTCTTATCGTCAGCCGGCGCGCATTTAAATTTATTCGTAGTTGACAGAAATGCTTATTCTCCTTACAATAATAATATATTTCTCAGCCTTATTGGTAATAAGCCGTTTTACGGCACGCCGTTCTGACAATGAGACTTTCTACCGTGCAGGGCGCCGTTCACCGTGGTATATGGTGGCTTTCGGCATGGTCGGCGCGAGCATCTCCGGCATCACCTTCGTCAGCGTGCCGGGAATGGTGCTTAAAACAGACATGACATACCTGCAGATGTGTGTCGGCTTCATCCTTGGTTATTTCATTATAGGCCTCGTCCTGCTGCCCGTCTACTATAAGTTGAACCTCACCACCATCTATACATATCTGAAAGAACGGTTCGGACAGAGGTCTTATAAGACTGGAGCTTGGTTCTTCCTCATCTCAAAGATGACGGGGGCTGCCGTGAGGTTTTATGTGGTCTGCATCATCCTACAGAAATTTGTCCTCTCCGCCTATGGCATTCCGTTCCCTGTAACGGTTCTCGCCATGGTCCTTCTCATCTGGCTCTACACCCGTCGGAGCGGCATCAAAACCCTTGTCTGGACCGATACGTTCCAGACCTTCTGTATGTTTGCCGCCCTGATACTGATAATCTTTAATGTTATTGACCGTCTGGGAATGACTACTTCCGAAGCTGTCAGTGCCATTGTCAACGATGTCCACAGCCGTGTCTTCGTCTTCGATGACTGGATATCGCGCCAGAACTTCTGGAAACAGTTCTTCAGTGGAGCCTTTGTGGCCGTTGTCATGACCGGTTTCGACCAGGACATGATGCAGAAGAACCTCACATGTAAGACGCTCCGTGACGCACAGAAAGATGTATGTACCTATGGCCTCGCCTTCGTTCCGGCAAATCTGCTCTTCCTTTCCCTAGGTGTTCTCCTTACGATACTTGCCTCCCGCATGGGAATAGCACTGCCTGAGCAGGGCGATGACCTGCTGCCTATGTTCGCCGCGTCGGGAAGACTCGGCGACAGCGTCGTGGTGTTGTTTACCATTGGTGTCGTGGCAGCGGCATTCTCTTCGGCCGACTCAGCGTTGACGGCTCTTACCACGAGCTTCTGTGTGGATATCGTGGGACGGCAAGACGATGAACGCCTGCGACGCCGTGCTCATATCGGTGTGGCGGTGGTCTTCATCGGTTTCGTCCTCGCATTCAAAGCCCTCAACAGCACCAGCGTCATCGATGCCATCTATATCCTTTGCTCCTATACCTACGGTCCTCTTCTTGGCCTCTTCTCCTATGGACTTATCACACATCGTCCGACCTGCGACCGTCTGGTGCCGTATGTCTGTGTCGCCTCACCGCTTCTCTGTCTGCTTATCGACAATGCCGTCGCCTCCACGACAGGGTATAAGTTCGGCTATGAGATGCTGATGCTCAACGGCCTTTTGACGTTCCTAGGCCTTTACATCATAGGCTCTTGGTCAAAAGAGTACCATGAAGGATTAAGCGGTTGTAATTAATAGTGCTCTATCCGGTCCTCACCATGGCCTCTCCTCAATACGTCTATTGCTCATTGTACGCAAGACTTATATGGTCTTTTTTACGGATAAACGTAGAAATATTTGGCAGTGTATCCGATTTCCACTAAATTTGCAGACGAATTTAGTAAAGGACAGATTATGGCAAGGATACAGTTAGGACGCTACAACACCATGAAGGTGGTACGCAAGGCTTATAAGCACACCGGAGCAAGGGTAGGGGAGAAGGAGGAATTCGGCCTCTTCCTCGACGGCGGTGCTGAGGGTGAGATACTCATGCCGGCAAAGTATGTGCCGGAAGGTACGGAGATAGGCGATGATGTCACCGCCTTCGTATATCTCGACCAGGAGGAACGCCCCATAGCCACCACGGAGCAGCCGTTGGCTGAGGCCGGTGAGTTTGCCTATCTGGAGTGCTCGTGGGTCAACAAGTACGGTGCTTTCCTCGATTGGGGTGTCACCAAGAACCTGTTCTGTCCTTTCCGAGAACAGAAAAAGAAGATGGAAGTCGGCGAGAGCTATATCGTCCACATCCATGTCGACGAAGAGAGCTACCGTCTCGTGGCTTCCGCAAAAATAGATAAATATCTCTCGGCCATCACTCCTGAGGATATGAAAGCCTATCACCACGGTACCAAGGTTAGCCTTCTCATCTGGCAGAAGACTGATTTGGGCTTTAAGGTCATCATCGACGATAAGTTCGGCGGCCTTATCTATGATGATCAGATATTCAGGTACGTGCATACCGGTGACCGTATGACGGGATATATCGATACAATACGTCCTGACGGGAAGATAGACTGTGCGCTGCAGCCAACGGGAATGCGGCAGACCGAGGATTTCGCCGCGACACTTCTCGACTATCTTAAAGGTCATGACGGCGTCTGCAATATGGGCGATAAGACCGATGCTGAGGCTATCAAGCGTGCTTTCCAGGTGTCGAAGAAGGTCTTCAAGCGTGCCATCGGCGACCTCTATAAGCGTCGTCTGATAACCGTGGAGCCCACACGAATAAGCCTTGTGGAGAAAAAAGACTAGCAGAGACATACGCCCATGACTGCTGAGGGCAGGGGTGAACAAGACTATCAACGAGAAAAAGGTAAAAAGAAGTAAAGGATACGAATGCAGAATCAGTTTTCACGAACACAATTATTACTTGGAAAGCCGGCCATTGACACGCTCAATGGCTCGCGTGTTGCCGTCTTTGGCGTCGGCGGCGTTGGCGGATATGTTGTCGAAGTGCTAGCACGTAGTGGTGTCGGGGCTATCGACATCATCGACGACGACCGCGTCTGTCTGACAAATGTCAACCGGCAGATACTTGCCACCATATCAACCGTAGGCAAGCATAAGGTCGACGTAGCCGAGGCACGCATCCACGATATTAATCCCCGTTGTATTGTCCGCAAGTATCAGACCTTCTACCTTCCGGAGAAAGCCGACATGTTCGACTTCAGCAACTATGATTACGTTGTTGACTGTATTGACACCGTAACGGCGAAACTCGATATCATTCAGCGTTGCTGGCGTCTTGGTGTGCCAATCATCTCATGCCTTGGTGCCGCTTATAAGCTCGACGCGACGCAGTTCCGGGTTACCGACTTGTTCAAGACAAAGATGGACCCGTTGGCAAAGGTGTTGAGGAAGAAGCTCCGCAAGACCGATGTGAAGCACCTCAAGGTTGTCTACAGTCCTGAGGAACCGTTGGAGAGTATCGACCAGCCGGAGATATCATGCCGCTTCCACTGCATCTGCCCTAACAAGGACATGAGGAAATGTACCGACCGTCACACCATCCCGTCATCTAACGCATGGGTTCCCGCCACGGCAGGACTTATCTGCGGTGGTGAGGTGGTTAAGGATCTAGTCATACGTGCCCATACCATGCGCATAGACCTTAACGAGGACCCTGACAACGAATATGCTTCCGTGGCACGGGAACGTGCCCAGACGAAACTGGAGGAGCACAAGAGAATGCTTAAAGAAGCAAAGCAATCATAAATAGCACTTTGTTTTTTCCATTAATGGTATGGTACATCACGATATCAGAAACTTGACTGAAACTAAAAGTAAGGCTGGGACACTACACTAATTTTTGGAGGAGTCGGGTGACTTAACCCAAGAAAACATGTAAATAAATTTCAAATTCAAGTTTTTCTAAATCCACTTTGTAACTTACTGTTGCTCAGTGGATTGCATTTTCCGTACACTTGCGTTCTATTTTCCGTATACTTTTTCATAAATGTAGTACATTTACGATGTATTTTCCGTACACTTACAATGCAAGTGTACTACACTTATTTTGGTGTAAATATTTTTGATATTTTTTATTGTAAAGTATTGGACCTAAACAGTGCCAAAACTTCATAAATGCATGAACCCACTCGGAGCCTTGAAAGGTACACTCTCAATAACCCCAGACTAAGCGAGCGAAGCAAGTACAGCCTGGGAAATAGGTGATAGCACACTATCCACTCTGAGCCTTGGAGAGGTTCAGACACGAAGTGTATATCATATTTCGGGTGTCTGATAATGCTTTATGATGGATGCTGATGAGGACATCAATTCCCATGGAAGGCTTTTTGAAGTTCGTCCCAACTCTGGAACCCGGCAAAAAGCGAAAGGCGGTCAAGAGTTTTCTTCTTGGGCTTTGGAGCGTTCTTCAGGTATCCCCATAGCTTCTGTATAGAACTGCCATTGAGGTTGATGTGATGCTTGCCCAGCTTCTCGGAGAGGCGCTCGAAGTCGGCTTCCACAATCTTGGCGTCAGCAAGCAGATGACCATGCTCAATAATCAAATTCTTCAAGTCTTTTTTCATAACATCATAAAACTCTCTATTTTTCCTGGCTGCAAAAGTAATGGAAACATAGGAAACAACAAAATAAAAATGACTATTTTATTTTGATATTCATTACGATTATGTTAATTTTGCATGCGAATTTACATATACCACATAAGTTATATGAAAGAATTAGCATTAAAGTACGGATGTAATCCGAACCAAAAGCCCTCCCGCGTATATATGGAAGAGGGTGAACTCCCATTCGAAGTACTTAATGGCCGACCTGGCTACATCAATCTGCTCGACGCTCTGAACAGCTGGCAGCTGGTCAAAGAGCTTAAGGCTGCAACCGGTATGCCCGCCGCTGCATCGTTCAAGCATGTCAGCCCTGCTGGAGCCGCAGTGGGCCTGCCACTGAGCGACACGCTGAAGAGAATCTATTTCGTTGATGACATCGACTTCGAACTTACCCCTCTGGCCAACGCCTACGCACGCGCCCGCGGTGCTGACCGTATGTGTTCCTACGGAGACTTCTGCGCTCTGAGCGACACGGTCGATGTGGCTACGGCAAAACTCATAAAGCGTGAGGTCAGCGACGGTGTCATAGCACCGGGATACGAGCCCGAGGCCCTTGAGATCCTGAAGAAGAAAAAGCGCGGCAACTACTGCGTCATACAGATAGACCCAGAATATCGCCCGAACCCTATAGAACACAAGCAGGTCTTCGGCGTCACCTTCGAGCAGGGACGTAACGAGGTCGACCTCAACGACCCGAAGCTCTTCGAGAACATTCCTACAAAGAACAAGACATTCACTCTGGAGGCTATCCGCGACCTGAAGATAGCGCTTATAACCTTGAAGTACACTCAGAGCAACTCTGTTTGCTACGTTAAGGACGGACAGGCCATAGGCATCGGTGCGGGACAGCAGAGCCGTATTCACTGCACACGTCTTGCCGGTGACAAAGCCGATGAGTGGTGGCTACGTCAGTGCCCGAAGGTGCTGAACCTGCCGTTTAAGGAGGATATACGCCGTGCTGACCGTGACAACGCCATCAATGTTTATCTCTCAGAGGATGAGCACGACGACGTCCTTCGCGACGGTGCATGGCAGAACTTCTTCACCCGTCAGCCGGAGGTGTTCACCCGTGAGGAGGAGAAAGAGTGGATTGCCAAGAACCAGAATGTTTGTCTGGGCAGTGATGCCTTCTTCCCATTCGGCGACAACATCGAGCGCGCTCACCGTAGCGGCGTGGAGTATGTGGCCCAGGCCGGAGGAAGCATCCGAGACGATAATGTCATCGACACTTGCGACAAGTACGGCATCGTCATGGCTATGACCGGTGTCCGCTTGTTCCATCACTAATAGCTGAGACGTATAAGGTGAGAAGGAAAGAAGTCAGCCGACGAACGTTCGCTCCTGTCTCCTTGCCTTTTCACCTTTTCCTTTTTTATAAATCATTTTTCCTTTTCCACCAAACACTTTTTTACTTTTAACGATATGGACGATTTCGAGAAAATAATAGAGAACGGAATAACCTTCAAAGGCGCCCCAAAGAAAAAAGCCGACGACGGGAAGGTGAAGACCAAGGCTAAGAAAAAGAAATATATCACCGGCGCACACGGCTCCGGCAGTGCAAAACAGAAGGCAAAATACCGTGAGCAAAGGGCAAACAGAAAGTCGCAGCGCAGGAAAAAATGACATTCCATACGACTGTTGTATCTATGCAAATTGGTTATAATTCATGTTTTTTTAGGTCAAATTGTAAAAATATGTTGCTTAACATAAAAAATATTGATAAATAATTTGCATGGTAAACAAAAATCCCTTATCTTTGCAAACGTTATCCTGAATACAATCTTTTTACCTTAAAAAGCTAATACCTATTGAGATTGAGTGCCTAGCGCTGTGAAGCGGCAGGCATTTTTTTATGTCCCTAAATCAAATAGCCATTTATTTTGTATTTCATTATTATTAACGTACCTTTGCACTCACAAAAGAATATGCAAAGATATTTCATACATCTCAGTTACGACGGCGCCAACTATCACGGATGGCAGATACAACCCAACGGCAGTTCTGTGGAGGAAACGATAGAGAAAGCCCTTACCACACTACTGCGGAAGCCTATCGACATCACGGGAGCCGGCAGAACGGACAGCGGAGTTAACGCCAGTTGCATGGTGGCGCACTTCGATGTCGCTGAAGGTGTGGTCGGCGACTGTGCCCAGTTGACGTTCCGACTGAACAGATTATTGCCATGCGACATTGCCATCAGCAAAATAGAACCGGTAAACGGAGACATGCACGCACGCTTCTCCGCCACGGCTCGTACATATCGTTATTACATACACACGGAGAAAGATCCGTTTCTTAGGCGTTATTCGTGGGAGGTGCACTATAAGCTCGACTTCGTCCGCATGACGGAGGCTGCGCACTATCTCCTTGGTGAGAAAGACTTCAAATGCTTCTGCAAGGCCGGTGCTGACGTGAAGACGACCATCTGTAATGTTACCGACGCTCATTTCGAGCGGGATAAAGGCTCGCAGTATGTGTTTTGTATCACCGCCAACCGCTTCCTCCGCAATATGGTTCGTGCTGTTGTGGGGACACTGATTGATGTGGGACGTGGGCGTATGACGCTCGATGACTTCCGGCGTATCGTGGACAGTGGCTCGCGCAGCGATGCAGGCGAGAGTGTGCCGGGCTATGCGCTGTTCCTCTCTGACATAAAGTACTGAGCAGCTCAGTGAAGATAAGACACAATATCTTATTTTCCATTCATTCCATATATTAAAATCAAACGGGGAATAACATGTTCCCACATTACATTCGACATATATTATGTGGTTGTTATTAGCATTTCTCTCAGCGGCTCTGCTGGGATTTTATGATTCCTTTAAGAAAAAGGCACTTCAAGACAACGCCGTGTCCACGGTGCTCTTTCTCAACACTTTCTTCTGCACGCTCATCTTCGTACCGTTGATAGTACTGTCGTATACCACCACTGTGCTCGACGGAAGTATCTTCCATGTGGCCAGTGGCGGTTGGGAGGTTCATAAATGGATAATCCTCAAGAGTGTCATCGTCCTCTCGTCGTGGATATGCGGCTATCTCGGAATGAAACGTGTGCCTTTGACTATCTATGGGCCTATAAATGCCACACGTCCCGTGTTGGTGCTTGTCGGTGCTATCTTCGTTTATGGGGAGCGGCTGAATGTGTGGCAGTGGACAGGTGTGCTGTTGGCTGTCGTCTCCTTCTTCATGCTCTCGCGGAGTAGTAAGAAGGAAGGCATCTCCTTCAGTCATAACAAAGGAATATGGTTTATCGTGGTTGGTGCCGTCTTAGGTGCTGTCAGTGGACTGTACGATAAGTTCCTGATGAATCCCAAGGGCCTGGCACTCGACAGGATGATTGTCCAGAGCTGGTACAACTTCTATCAGATGATAATGATGGGAATAGTCCTGGCAGTCATACATCATAGTTCATCGCCATCGCCGAAGTCGTTCTTCAGTGCCATCAGAGAGGGTCTTCATGGCAACGGCATGGTAACGATATTCATGATATCGGTCTTTCTCAGCGCTGCCGACTTCGTATATTTCTATGCCTTGTCATTGCCTGGCGCCATGATTTCTATTGTTTCCATGGTGCGTCGTGGTAGTGTTATCGTTAGTTTCCTCTTTGGTGCGGCTTTCTTCCATGAGAAGAACCTGCGGTCGAAGGCTGTCGACCTCGCTCTTGTCCTCCTTGGAATGATTTTCTTGTGGATAGGTGGCGAATAAGGATGTGAAATGTCTGGGCTTGTGTGTGCTGCCTTAGGACTGACAATCTAAGGCCGCCGGTCGTCGATGTTGCTGAAGAAGTCAATGGTGAAGTAAACTGTGAAAAGGAATATATAAACGGCAAGGACCTGAAGCGGTGACAGACTGATGCCGTCGATGCTCGCTCCTGGCAGTGATGCTATCCGGTGGAGAACTGTGTTCATGAAGCCGGTGATGAGGATAAGCGCTGAAGCTATATGGCTTGCCAACAGATGCCACCAGGAGAGAACCGCCAATGCGACTACACCATAGAGAATGATGGTTGCGCAGGGTATTACGATGAGGTTGGTGATGATAAAATAGCATGAGAAACGACCGAAATAATAAGCTACCAGTGGGGCCGTTCCCACTTGCGCGGCTATCGACACCGAGATAACTCCCCAAATCATATACAGCAGTTTCTGGAAGATGTTCTTCGGCAAATGCCTTGGCCGCATCAACGGTTCCAGCATGGCGATGCCCAGAACAGCCATGAACGACATCTCAAAGCCTATGTCGTAGAGGGTCAGCGGATTCCATAGTAACATCACGAAGGCCGCGAAGGACAACGAGTTGAGCAATACGCTTCCGCGGTTGAGTATCATTACCATTGAGACTATAGTCAGCATGACGGCGGAACGCACTACTGACGCTGACATCCCGACCAGGACGACGTATGACCATACGGCAAGCATTATCAGCACTTGTGGCAGCCACCGGCGGCGATAGCCGAAGGTCAGCAGCAGAAGGATGGTGTAGATGATGCTGAGATGAAGGCCCGACAGTGCCAGCACATGTGAGGCACCGGCAATGGAATAGTCCTCCCGCAGCTCCTTGGACAGTGCAGACTTGTCGCCGAGGGTCATTGCTGCCAGAACGGCATAGCTGCTGCCATCGGCGCCATAGCAGCGGTAACGCTCAAGCAGTTTCTCCCTTATTCTTCTGGCCTCCACAGTTGCCCTTTGCATGTATGAGAGGGATGTGAGGTCTATCTCCGCTTTACGCCAACTATTATAAAAGATGAATGTCTCTGCGGCAAACCCGCTCTGACGAAGCCATGCGGCATAGTCGAAGGTGGAGCCCGCGAAGTTGTGCGGTGGTTCCAACAGTGATGTTGCTGTGATGCCGTCGCCGACATGCAGACGCTGCCAACGGTTCTGTACTGTGTCGCGGAGGATGGACGCGCGTACCTTCAGAGGCTTT
This sequence comes from uncultured Prevotella sp., assembly GCA_900316565.1. GTDB lineage: Bacteria > Bacteroidota > Bacteroidia > Bacteroidales > Bacteroidaceae > Prevotella. The sequence continues at coordinate 23,758 of ONDK01000021.1, forward strand.
CCGTCGCCAATGATGAGCAGGTCTGTCTGAACAACTCTGCCGTGGACGGATGGCTCTGTAGTCAGGACGGCATTATATACAACCTCATCCTTTGGCAGGGGGACGTTCATCTTGTCCAAGGTGTTTGTTATGAGATATGCGCCTAAGGTGAGGAAGGTCAGTCCTATGGCTAAAGACTGTCCTACCGGTGAGCGGCGCAAGAGGAAGGCTGCGGTCAGGCAGACGGCTGTAGCCACTAAGAGTATGTACGATGGAATGTAAGGGAAAGCCAACTTGCCCGTGATAATACCCATAATGAGCATTATTACGACCCGTAGCATCGGGTAGAGTTGTAGTTTTCTGGCTGTCAGCATGGGTAGGCGATAGATTTAAGTGGTAGAAGGTTAACGTGAGGTTCTAGCCCATTGCAAGAGAAAGGTCCTATGTTAACGGATTACTATTCCCGTATACATCGTGCCAAATCCCGATTTCAAACGGCGAGCTGAGAAAAATTCATCATGGCGGTCATAGGTGTCTATGCCGCTGAGGGCGATATTCTCGGGCTTCAGACCAGCTGCGATGAGCTGAAGACGGTTGCATTCCGGGAGGTCGATATGCCATTTCTCTTCGTTACCGGCCTCTTTCCCAGGATGCATGGGCGGATACTTGCGTGCTATCTTCGTCATGTCGAAACCTGCTCTGGAGAACGTGTCGTAGACCTCCTGGCCTATCTCGAAGTTCTTTAGTGTGATACCTGGTCCGATGATGGCATGGATATCCTCAGGCTGCGAGCCAAACTCGTCGGTCATAAAGGCGACGAGCTTCTCGCCGATGCGTTTAACTGTGCCTCGCCAACCGGCGTGTGCCGCACCGACGGCTCGCTTCTTGGAATCAAAGAACAGCAGGGGAATGCAGTCGGCGGTGAACACCCCTATGCAAGTCCTTGGCATGTCGGTGACGACACCGTCGACACCTTCCAGCCATCTTTCCCGTTCCTCTTCGCTAAAGTTGAGATATCTCTCGTCAATATGGCGGAGGTTGGTCTCATGTATCTGATGCTGACGGACGATATGGTCAGCGTCGATGCCTAATTCCATAGCTACAGCCTCCAGGTTCTTCCTTACCGACGACGGATTGTCCCCACGGTGCGGGTTTATGTTCAGCGAGGCGTAGTTATCCTTGCTGTATCCTCCGTGTCGGGTGGTGGTGAAAGCGGTGACGCCTTCCCATAAGTTATAGTAATGTAAGACTGCTGCCATGATTCTTGTTAAGCAATAATTTTGTCAGGGTGTTGTGATGAGGCTGAATGAATCAGTCGTCGGTATACTCGAAGTCGTCGAGGTCCTCCTCGCCGTCCTCCGTATCGTCGTCGAGGTCTTCGTCTGCATCCTCGTCGGCGAGCTCTTCCTTGAACCTCGTCATATCCTTGTCGCGGTGCACAAGGGTGTCCTCGGCGGTAATCTCCTGGAGCTTGTTGCTCTCGGAGTTGAGCTCCTGCCAGAGGATATCCTTCAGCTCGTCAATGCCCTTGCCGGTAACGGCGGAGATGAACACTACCGGCAGGTCGTCGGGGAGTGTCTCCTTGAGCATCTCTATAAGCTCGTCATCAAGGAGGTCGCTCTTTGTTACGGCCAGCACGCGGTGCTTCTCCAGCATCTCAGGGTTGAACTTGCGGAGCTCATTGAGCAGAACTTCATAGTCGTGCTTGATGTCATCGGTGTCGCCGGGGACCATGAACAGCAGAAGAGAGTTGCGCTCGATGTGGCGAAGAAAACGGAGTCCGAGTCCGCGGCCTTCACTGGCGCCTTCGATGATACCCGGGATGTCGGCCATCACAAAGCTCTGGCTGTCGCGATAAGGCACGATGCCTAGCGATGGCTCCATGGTGGTGAATGGATAGTTGGCTATCTTCGGCTTGGCACTCGACACGGCGGAGAGCAATGTGGACTTTCCGGCGTTTGGGAAGCCTACGAGTCCTACATCGGCGAGCAGCTTCAGCTCGAGGATAACAGTCATCTCCTGCATCGGCTCACCGGGTTGCGCAAAACGTGGAGCCTGGTTTGTCGACGTGCGGAACTGGAAGTTGCCCAGTCCTCCGCGGCCGCCTTTAAGCAGCATAATGACTTGTCCGTCGTAGGTGACGTCGCATACGTACTTGCCGGTCTCCGCATTGTAGACGACGGTGCCACACGGCACGTCGATATACACATCCTTGCCGTCGGTGCCGTGGCACTTGTCGCGTCCGCCGTTGCCACCGTTGCCGGCGAAGATGTGGCGTTGGTACTTCAGGTGGAGCAGAGTCCAGTAGTTGTGGTTGCCACGCAGATAGACGTTTCCGCCACGGCCGCCGTCGCCACCGTCCGGTCCGCCATTGGGGTTATACTTCACGTGGCGAAGATGCATGGAACCGCGGCCGCCCTTTCCTGAACGGCACAGTATCTTTACGTAGTCTACAAAGTTGCTTTCGGGCATAAGGAAATGAAAACCTTCGTCCTTCCGCCTCTCATGGTGATGAAGGCGGACAGGACTCCGGATATTATTAGTGAATGGTTATCAATATTATATGTCGCAGAACGCTGTTTTACATGTTGCAGAGCACTGCTGCGTTATACGTCGCAGAATACGGCATTATATGTCATAGAACACTACATTACATGTTGTAGAGTACTGCGTTATACATTGCAGAAGGCAGCGCCTCGTGTCGTATTTTCTTTCCGTCATGAGTTGAACCGGAGACTTACAGACTGTCGATAATCTTACAGATGCGCTCGAAAATCTCGTCAACGGTACCCAGTCCTTCTACATGATGATGGATGCCTTCCTTGTCGTACCAGTCGATGAGCGGGGCAGTCTGGCTGTGATAGACGGCGAGGCGCTTCTTGATGGTCTCCTCGTTGTCGTCGGAGCGGCCGCTAATCTTTCCGCGGTTTACCAGACGTGTTACCAGCTCTTCCTCCGGTACAGAGAGTTCTATCATCGCTGCTACCTTGTGTCCACGCTCGTCGAGCATCTTCTTCAGGGCTTCAGCCTGCTTGATGGTACGTGGGAAACCATCGAAGATGACACCCTTGTGGTCTTTTCCATAGCTGTCATAGACAGATGCCAGGATGTCGACCATCAGGTCATCGGGGATGAGCTTACCGTCGTCGATATATTTCTTGGCTGTTTTGCCCAGTTCCGTTCCCTTTTTTATCTGGTCGCGGAGCACATCACCGGTGGAGATATGCCCTAAGCCGTACTTCTCAATCATTTTGTCGCTCTGTGTGCCCTTGCCTGCACCCGGAGCGCCGAAGATAATGATATTTTTCATTTGTGAGTTTAAGTTTTTAAGTTTATAAGATTATTTCGTTTTAGTTCCAGGAGAGAACAGATACCGTCGTCTTTCCTCGAAAGGCACATTAAACCGGTACGGCTCTCCGCTGGAAGTGGTATCATAGTCTGGTGTTACTTGTCGTCGACCACCGTGTAGATATCGCGGAGGTTGCGGCCAAGCTGGTCGTAGTCGAGTCCGTAGCCGACGATAAAGTCGTTCGGTATCTCCAAGGCACAATACTCTATGTTCAATGGAACGGTGAGCTTCTCCGGCTTTACCAGCAGTGTGCAGATATGGAGTGAGGCCGGCTCGTAGTCGGAAAGCATCGACAGCATGTTTTTCATCGTCACGCCGGTGTCGACAATGTCCTCCACAATGATTACGTCTCGGCCCTTCAGATCGGCATTGACGCCAATCAGCTTCTTCACTGTTCCGGTGGAAGTGGTTCCGGCGTAGGAGGCGACCTTGACGAAGGATATCTCACATTCTATTGTGAGGTAGCGCATCAGGTCGGCAGCGAAGATAAACGATCCGTTCAGTACCGACAGTAAGATTGGCCTGCGGCCCTTGAAATCAATGTTGATACGGTCGGCGACAGCCTTTACTCGCTTTTGAATTTCGGCTTCTGGAATGGAAGTCTCAAAAGTCTTGTCCTTAATAGTTACTCTGCTCATTTATTGACTGTATAGAATATTTGACGCAAAATTACGAAAAAGATATGAGAAATCCCTAATTATTGAAACAATTTTATCTCCGTCGTTTCCTAAATAACTAATCTTTTAGTAACTTTGCGGTTGATATGAAGATTTTTACCAGTGCTCAGATACATGAGCTAGACAAATATACTATACAGCATGAGCCAATCAAGTCGATTGACTTAATGGAACGTGCGGCAAAGGCTATCACGGAGACTGTTATGAGGCGATGGAGCAATCAGACACCGGTGGTCGTCTTTGCCGGACCGGGAAACAACGGCGGCGATGCACTTGCCGTCTCGCGGATGCTTGCCACACAGGGATATGACGTGAAGGTTTACCTCTTCAATATCTCTGGGCGGCTCAGCGACGACTGTGCGGCAAACCGGCAGCGCGTGATAGACTGCAAGAGGATTAAGGCTTTTATGGAGGTTACGACAAAGTTCGATCCTCCCACATTGCAGGCCGGAGACCTGGTTATTGACGGATTGTTCGGTTCCGGCATCAACAAACCGCTTGCCGGTGGCTTTGCCGCACTTGTGAGATACATCAATCAGTGTCCGGCAAGAGTAGTGAGCATTGATATGCCGTCGGGACTGATGACCGAGGACAACTCGTTTAATGTCCGGTCGAACATCATCAGGGCTGACCTCACCCTTACGTTGCACGGAAAGAAACTCTCGATGTTCCTTGCCGACTGCCAGGAGTTCCTCGGAGAGATACAAGTCCTGGACATCCGGCTCAGCGATGAGTACGTTAAGAAGACCGACGCGCCATATACGCTGCTCGAAGAAAGCGATATCCGTCCGCGAATACTGCATCGTGACGACTTTGCGCATAAAGGCTCCATGGGCAATGCTTTGCTTGTCGCCGGTAGCTACGGCATGTCGGGAGCGGCAGTCCTGGCCGCTAGAGCGTGCCTGAGAGCCGGTGCAGGGAAGGTTACCGTTCACACACCGCGTAAGAACTACGGCATCATGCAGGTGAGCGTGCCAGAGGCCGTTCTTCAGATGGACCATGAGGAGACTTACTTCTCTGAGGCTGTTGACAGCGACAACTTCGACGCTCTCGGGATAGGACCCGGCTTGGGCCAGCTTGAGAATACGGCGATAGCGTTCATAGCGCAACTCAAACGGACACAGTGTCCTATCGTTGCCGATGCTGATGCCCTGAACATCCTTGCCAACCATAGGGCTTGGATTCCGCAGTTGCCGAAAGACATTATCCTCACGCCTCACCCCAAGGAATTCGACCGTCTGTCGAGCGTGGCAAGCAATGGAAGCTACGAACGGCTGCAGCGTGCCAAGGATATGGCCCAGAACCTTCATGCCTATATTATCCTGAAAGGACACTATTCGGCGCTCTGTCTTCCTGACGGACATGTGGTACTCAATCCTACCGGCAACAGTGGCATGGCTACCGCCGGGAGTGGTGATGTGCTGACAGGAATCATCACCGGACTGCTGGCACGTGGCTACCAGCGCCGCGACGCATGTGAGGTGGGAATGTACCTTCATGGACTTGCCGGTGACCTGGCAGCAAAAGACCTTGGGAAAGAGAGCCTCGTGGCTAGCGACATCATAAGGTATCTCCCTAAGGCTTTCCTCACCTTGTCAGAATAAAGAGCCACAATGTTTCGCTTGGAACCTCTAGAGGCCCACTAGCATTAAGGGTGTATAGAAAAATCAATGGAGTTGTTTATACTCAATTTGCCATTGGCTTTTACGAAGAAGACTACTCCAACTATGAGAATAAAAAAAGGAGAAAAGCGTTTAGCTTTTCTCCTTTTTGTGTTTTTATAAGTCTTTCAAAAAGGCCTGTTCGGATGATTTGCGTCCGGCGGTCTTAATGTGAGACCTCTATATTCTGCGTACTGCCATCGAGACCATAGAACTTGATGACAAGTTTCTGGTCTTTAGGAAACTCATTCAAGTCTACTGACGCCTTGCTCTGCTTGTGCATACCCGTAGAACGGAGTACCTTGTCGCTGGCATCGCACACCTCTATCTTGTCAAGAGGCGAACTTGCGGTAGCATGAAGCACCAGATGGTTGTCGACTTCTGCAAATGGAATAAGCACTTCACTGCTTGCTCCGTTGCTGATAGTATCCACCTTAACGACCTTAGAACCCTTAGCGGCAGCATCCTCCGGAAGCTCTGACTCTAAGTCATAGACTCCCGCGCCCGTCCCTTTGAAATCGTCGGGTACACGCGGTCTTGTCTTGTGTGTGACGTTTGCCCTCGTGCTTTTTCTTGGACGTCTACTCTGAGCCTGGACGCCGGCAACAGCCAGCGTCATAGCCAGTACTAGAATAATTTTTCTAATGCTCATTAGTCGCAGTTAGCAAGTTTGTTCTCACTGCCAAGCACGTCGGTAATCTTGTGCTTGTACATGTCGATCATGTAGTTACGTGCAACCTTGCCATACTGACGTGGGTCGAAGTAGTCTGGGTGCAGAGCGAGAGTCTCGCGGACACCGGCAGTGTAAGCCAGACGAGAGTCAGAGTCGATGTTGATCTTGCAGACAGCACTCTTGGCAGCCTCGCGGAGCTGCTCCTCAGGAATACCAACAGCGTCAGGCAGCTTCCCTCCGTACTTGTTGATGATGTCTACATACTCCTGTGGAACTGAAGAAGAACCGTGGAGAACGATTGGGAAGCCAGGGAGCTTCTTCTCAATCTCGTGCAGGATATCGAATGCCAATGGAGGAGGAATCAGACGGCCAGTCTTCGGGTCGCGTGTGCACTGCTCCGGCTTGAACTTGTATGCTCCGTGGCTGGTACCGATAGAGATAGCCAGAGAGTCGCAGCCAGAACGCTTGGAGAAGTCGATAACCTCCTCAGGCTTTGTATAGTGAGACTCCTCAGAAGCAACCTCATCCTCAACGCCGGCGAGCACACCGAGCTCTGCCTCAACGGTAACGTCGTACTTGTGAGCGTACTCTACGCACTGCTTTGTCAGGGCGATGTTCTCCTCGTAAGGCTTTGATGAGCCGTCGATCATGACAGAAGAGAAGCCCATGTCTACACAGCTCTTTACCAGCTCGAAGGAATCTCCGTGGTCGAGGTGCAGAACGATCTCTGGATGGTTGCAACCAAGCGACTTAGCATATTCCACAGCACCCTCAGCCATGTAACGCAGGAGGATAGGGTTAGCGTAGTTGCGTGCGCCCTTTGATACCTGCAGGATGACCGGTGACTTCAGCTCGGATGATGCAGTGATGATAGCCTGAAGTTGCTCCAGGTTATTGAAGTTGAATGCTGGAATTGCATAACCGCCATCAACAGCTCTCTTGAACATCTCGCGAGTGTTGACGAGTCCAATTTTCTTGTAATCTACCATAGTTGTTTATAAAATTTAATGAATAGTTTGTTCCTAATTTTGCATGTGCAAATATACGAATTTCAATTGATTTTAGCAAAGGGGAACTCTTAATTGATGTAACAGAATGGTTAAATTATTTAATTTTTCCGATACAATATTATTACATCCGTACTTTTGCAAGACGGACATTACAATTAACAGCGGGCTTTTCCTCCTCTGCATCGTATACCGGCTGATGGTCTCCCTATTAAATAATGTATATTAGCACTTACTTTTTCTTTTCGTCAGGCTCGATACCTTTCCATATCAGCGAGGCAAGGGCTCCGCCGATAAGTGGTGCCAGGATGAAAATCCAGAGGTTCGACAGTGCCGTGCCGCCCTGGAAGAGAGCCGGACCGATGGAGCGTGCCGGGTTCACCGATGTTCCGGTGAAGCGGATGCATGCCAGATGCACTAGTATCAGTGCCAGTCCTATGGCCAGTCCGGCGAAGTTGTTTGTCGCGCCGTTGGTCTTTGCTGTCGCACCGAGCACTACTAGCACGAAGACGCATGTGAACACCGTCTCTGCCAGAAAACCGGCCAGCGGTGTGATACCCGTCTGCAGGTCGTTGGCACCTGTGCCGACGAGACCGCCGTCACCCGTACTGCTGACCAGAAGGAACAGCAGCAGCGCTCCGACGATGCCTCCCAAGATCTGTCCCGTCCAGTAGCCTACCGCGTCCTTGACGCTCATCCGCCCGCTGAGGAGCACTCCCAGTGTTATCGCCGGATTGATGTGACATCCTGATATACCGCCAATGGTGTACGCCATGGCCACTACCGACAGACCGAACGCCATTGCCGTTCCGACCATCCCGGCCACATTTGTAGGGTTGCAGTCCAATGCTACGGCAGCACCACACCCCATCAACGTCAGTACCGTGGTACCGACAAATTCTGCAAGATACTTTTTCATTTTTCTAAAAGTTTTCTTCTTGTCTCTATGTTATTTGTTGATACAATTGTTGTTAATGGCAAGGCTCTTGAAATCAGCATAGCCCTCACCACTGCCACCATTGCAGAACAGTCCCACCGTTATGCCGGTGAAACCTCCTGCTACCTCCGTTGACAGCAGGGAGCAGTTCAGTGAGCCCAGAGAAGTCCATTGTCCGTTGGCGGCCTTGACAAAGAAGTCGTACATGTCGCCGTCGGTGGTAACCTTGAGCGTTATCTTTGGCGACTTGACCGTCTCCGAGCCAACGATATAGTCGATGGCTTTCAGCTTCATGCGCAACTCCACCTTATAACCGCCCTTGGCTTTCTGAACGCGTAAGTCGGCATGACCGTCGTTGATTTGGTATATGCTCAGTCCTGCTGTCGCGTCCTTAAGGCCTTGGCAGTCGACCTCAGCCTCATAAGCGCAGCTCGGAGAAGTCTGCCGGAGTCCCACCCATGTGTTTGGCTCCGTAGTGTCATGAGAACTATGGGAGGCATGCAGGCGTAATGCTTTTCCCGTGAACTCATATGCCTTGCCGTCGGGTTGTCCGAGGTGTATCCATTCCGGTCCAAACTCTTTCATTTTGCTGAAGGAGTATTGAGATGGGGCATCCGCCATAGGCTTCAGCGGAAGCGTGGTGGCATGCATGATGGTGTCGATGGCCTCACCGCCATAGACGGTAGGCCATTCTCCGGCCTTCCATTCCACTGGGGCCAGACAGGTCTCGCGTCCGAGGTGATGATACGACCCGCCGAAGTTACGGTATGCCAGGAATATCACCCACCAGTTGCCTTCCTGGTCCTCGACGAAGTCGCCGTGGCCGGTGCCCTGTATCTGCATCTTTTCGCCTTTATGGTTGCAGTTTGTCATTATAGGGTTTGCCGGGTCAGCCTCGTAAGGACCATAGATGGAGCGTGAGCGCGCTATGGTGAGGTGGTGGGCGAGTTCCGTTCCTCCCTCAGAGATAAGTAGATAGTAGTATCCGTCTTTCTTATACAGGTGCGGTCCCTCCGGGTAACGTCCTCCGGTGCCGTCCCAGATGGTACGGCTTGGCGTCAGCTGGCGTCCCGACTGTGGGTCTATCTTGCACAGGGTGATGTGTCCGTCAGGGTTGGACACCATCCAGCATGTGTCGCCTTCGAACAGCAGACTGGGGTCTATGCCCTGCTGCTGAAGCCATACGGGTTCGCTCCATGGCCCTTCCGGTCTCTTGGCCGTAACGAGGAAGTTGCCGCCGTTGCCCACATTGGTGGTTATCATATAGAATGTCCCGTTGCTATATCTTATCGTCGGGGCGTAGATGCCCAGCCATGATGTGGCGTCTTTCAGCGGCAGCTGGCTCTCCCTTGTCAGCACGTTGCCCACCTGCTCCCAGTTCACGAGGTCTTTGCTGTGGTATATGGGCACACCGGGGAAATACTGGAACGACGAGTTGACAAGATAATAGTCGTCGCCTACGCGCACGCAGGACGGGTCGGGGTGAAATCCCGACAGTACAGGGTTACGGTACTGGTTTGCTCTCTGCGCCAGAGCTGTTAAGGCTGTTACCATCATGCAGGCAACGATAAGCAGTTTCTTCATTTGATAATTGACTTTTTATGTTTCAGGCAGTTTACCTAATTGTTTAGTTTTCAGCGCAAAGATAAACTTTTCAATTCAATTTTCCAAATAATCTTTAATATTTTTTAGTCGAATATGACATAATCATCACTTTTAAGTAAGTAGTCACATTGTCAAGTCCGCTGCTGTAGGTTACAGTGAGGCAGGGTTAGGGGCGGTCCGCAAATTCTTGTGTAATCTAGTGTAGTGTCCTAATCATATTTACGTCTATAATAGGCCTAATTCAAATTCCTGAAATCACTTAATAAAATGAATTATAAGGAATATAAGCGACTTATGCCAATGGGTGGGGTTTATCCCCATCCTACAAGGGCTTAAAGGTGATTTCTTTCTCCCCTCTAGGGGAGATGAAGGGGTCCTGCCCTTGGAGGATGGGGATAAACCCCACCCCTACATGGGGTTCCGCGGTACCCTTTACGTCGGATTCCGCAGAGCAATCTTTGAAGACTAATCAATTAACTCTGGAAGGGTATTAGGTCTACATCGGATTCCGCAAAACAATCTTTGAAGACGCTTTCCTATACGTATATTTTTTCTTTCGGAGCATAAATCATAACTCACATAAGGAACCTGACTGAAACAGTAAATATGGATTGGACATTACCCTAGATGCCTAGCCGGGCGACTACATGGTGCGGCCCTTGTGGAGGCTGCTGCCAAACTACTACCCCCTGTTTTTTTGGGGGGGGGGAGCAGTTTGGCAGCAGCCTCCGATAAAGCCCACCCTTACACAGGCGGAACACCGCTGAAGATACCCCAAGACGGAGCTCGCTGGTTTTTTTATTCTCTCGCAAAGGCGCTAAGGACGCAAAGAGGTGGTCACAGCCTCGGAGAGGAAGTACAAGCGAATGTAATCCGCTTGCAGGGTACGGTCA
>ONDK01000015.1 GCA_900316565.1 uncultured Prevotella sp.
TATGGAAGTTTGAACTATTGCTAAATCATTACCTCCATTGAGGTAAAACTCTCATAAATCACTCATTTTAAGCTATTCGGCAGATTTTAGCGTAATTTTGATAATAAATATTCTGTATTACATTTTGTGTATGTATCCTCACAATAGATATGCATGTAATAAGCTGGCAATAAAAAATCCCGACTTTCAGAGAAAACCGGGAACTTATAGTAATGTGATATTATTCAGTATGTATATACTTCGCCTGTCATGGATGCGTGTCCGTCGCTGAAAAATCCTCCGGACTTGCTTTTTTCAGACAATACAAGTACTATACAGCCTCCCATCTCTGCAGCTGCCTTCCTCATTTTCTTAAGGGTCTTCTCGCTGAAATGTCCTGCGGTTGTAGAGAACGACCATGTGCCGCTTGAATGTTTCTCTATCTGACCGAGCGATTTAAGTCCGAGGACTTCATTCTTGTCGTATACGACACGGACCTTTTCCCAGTCTTCCGGACTGTTTACAGATATTCTCGGAGACATCTGCTGGACTCTGCCACTGGAAAAATCCACCTCGGCAATAGCGCTCCGGCTGATGATATTAATGGCATCCTCGCCTTTGTAAGTGAATTTAATGAACTGGTCCGTAACCTCGGAAACCTTGCCTTCTGCTGTGGTTCCATTATGGAATTTTACCACATCCTGAGCCATGCATGATACGCTCATTAAAAGAAGGAAAAACAGTAGATACTTTCTCATAGTTTATAGTTTTAGTTATTTGGTTCTGCAAAGATAAGATATTTTCATGGAAAAGAAGAACAACCTCAATTAAATATGACAACAGGCAGTCTATCTGAAAGGTAGATTAATAATACATACCATCTCCATCATTTCTTCGTTTGTCCATTTCTTCCTTGGTTAGTTGGTTTTCTACCTTTTGCGTAACCAGTCCTTCACGGATCTGGGCATCATTTGAGACCTTCTTTTCAAGGAGGAAGTGTATGACATGCTGCTTGCCCTCGTCATAGACGTATGTTCCCTTAACCTTCCAACCGCGCTTAGACATGTAGTTAATGGCTCCAGGCATGGAGTGGAACTTTATCGGTTTGCCGTCTTCGCCGTATATGGTCTCTTTCTTTTCCTCACCAAAGTCAAGTGATACAACGACCTTGGTCTTGAAAAAACCGATGTCAGTTCCAAGGAGCTCGCAATACGCATAATAAGAACTGTCAGCAGAATCAGTCTGTGCTGATGATGCAAGGCACATTAGTGCCATAAGCGATAATAAGATGTATTTCTTCATTTTCAATATGATTCCGTTACGAAATTCTTCATGTACATAAGGTTAATGTCATAGCCCTCGCCATAGTTTCCCTTGTTCACGCCTATCATCACGGTCATTCCGTCATCTGTATGGGCTACATAGGACTTGAAACCGTCAAAGAGTATCTTAGGTTCCCAATTGTATTTGTCAAGCATGCCTTTAAGCTTCTCTCTTTCTGCCTTGGCATCACTGGCGGTGTTCGTGGAGTTTATGAACATGATCTGCTTAAGGTAGCTTCTGCCAGAGTCGTACTGGAATAAAAAGGCGAGATTTGCCCAGTAGATGTTTCCATAGCCAATGTCATGGTATGTAATTATGTCATGGCTGCTTTCATAACTTGGGCCGAACTTCTGCTCAGCCTTTTCCTTTACGGTCTCGTAATCATCGCCGAGGTTTATGCCTGCAATCTGGGCATTCACGGTTATGGCAAATAGTAATGAAGTGATTATAAGCAATACTTTCTTCATGTTGTTTTGATTTCAGGTTCACATGCAAAGGTACGAATATAAATTGAGAAAAGGAATACTTCGGGACAATTCTGATATGGCTTTTTCTGCTAAGACTGGATCTCAAGGAAAAGAAACGTCTCAAATTTACACAAAAGCAGAGACTGAACCATGATACTACAAGTATTTAGCGCTGATTGGTTAAGTCATTGGAAATAAATCAATTAAGATAACAACTTCGGATTTTTGCGGCAATTTGCTTCGGTTTTTTGCGCTAATATTTTTCTTTTCCATTTAAGGAAACAAAAGACCACCGCCTTGTTTCGCAACATGACGGTGGCCACTACATGAAACCTAAGTAATTAATGAAACCTGATTATTATTCTTCGGAATCTGAAAGATTCTGGTTGTCTAGCTTTATTCCATAAACACGCTGCAATATGTCGTAGTCAAAGCAGTAGGAACGCTGGGAGGTTACCTGATATACCAGTTTGTCCTTGTCTTTCGGGTCTGGTACCTGCTGACGGACTCCCTTTATGCTGACAAAGTAGCGCATGTTCTTCTCGCCGAGGAAGGCACGGCTCTGCTCTAGATAGTACTTCAGGGACTCTTCGGGAATGACATTATCACCGGCGGAACGTTCCTTCATCTTATAGAGCATAAATACCTTCGACTTTTGAATGAACAGGATGGAATGTGTCTCCTGCCACTCTACATTGACAACAGAGCTCTTGAAATGGCGCTTGTACTGTATCTTGAAATCGCAGTCCTCGACCAGTTCTCCATCGCCGACAAGGTACTGGACGACGTTCCAAAAGCTGCCAAGCTCGCTGTTTGACTTTGTTTCACGGCTCTGTGTCTTTATACCGCTGACGGTTATGTCTATAAGTTCCTGTGTTGACAAGCGTACTTTCAGAAGCGGCTCCAGAGTACGGTAAACGGCAAGGGGCGTTACCCAGTTCTTGAGTATTCTGTCCTCGATGGGCTCATTCTCCAGCTCTCTTGATATGATGTCGAAGGTCTCGTCATACATGGAGGGAAAGAAGCGCTCCATGTGGTCGCGGAGGGCAAGGATCTTTATAGTAAGGTGGGTAAGGCCAGTTGATGCCATCGCCATAAGTTTCTTGTGTTCCTGCTTTTCCTCAATGGAGAACTCAGAGCGCGGAAAGCGGAGGAAGATAAGACGGGTGAAAAGCGCAATGTCGGTAGTCGGCATCTCCTGACCTGAGACGATAACGCCGCTGTCAACGGCCGAGGTCTCCTTCTTGCCTGACTTGTCAAGTGACATACGGGTGCGACCGATGCCGTCCCACAGGCCTTTAAGAAACTCTATTCGTTTAGGATCTAGCATATTTTTGTACTCTTCAAGATGGACAAGGGCGTTGGAGACGGCACCTACGGCACTACCAAGTGATGCCATGGTGGAGTTCGTGAGGCTTATGCCCTTGTTCTCTATGATAAAGAAGGACACCAGCGACTGTGCCATGTCTGACTTTCCGCTTCCCTTTGGGCCGAAGAGGTCAAGCAGCGGGAACGAGCGCGTCTTTCGTATGACGATGTCCTTGAAAAGGGTGGCCAGGTAGAAGGCGAAGCCCTCCCTGCCGTTGTCGCCATAGACCTTGAAAAGTTGGTCGGTATAGTCCCTGAGCGTTACGCTTGAGCGTCCGAGATGTACGAACTGGTGCTCAAATGAGTACTGCCGGTTGTTGTTGCGGTTGAAAGAAGCGTTTGAGGGAAGGAAGAAAGTTCCGACATTCTCAACCTTCACTATGCCAAAGTCATCGGTAGGATGGAAATCTCCGTCAATGCAGATGCCGTTGCCGAATGCGAAGAATTCTTCTTTCTGCCACCCTAGTTGCTTAATCGGCTTTGCGTCCTCGGTCTTGCTGAATAAGTAGCGCTTTAACTTATTGAGTTCTCTTTCTGAAGCATTCCATATAAAGTTGCCTTTCTGCTCAACCTTTATGCGGAAGGATGCTAGTGAGACAAGGTCGCCTGGGTCAAGGGCAATAAGGATTTTCTTTCCCAAATCGTTTATCATCTCAAAAAGTCTCTGAGGATTTTCAGAATCTGTAATAAGGTACAATGGCAGGAGAATAAAGTTGGACCATACGTACACGCTTCCCTTGTCCGTAACGGAATAGTACTTGCCGTTCTCAATGTGGAAACCGTATTTCTGGTTCATGTCATCGGAGTCTTCTTCGTCCTTGTTGCGGTCAAGTTCCTGTTGCTGACGCTGCGTCTCAATAGCCTGTTGCCACATGCGCTTTCCGGGGACATAGCTTTTGAGCTCGTCAATATAAAGCGACAATTGTGTCTTGTCTGTTATGTACGAAAGCAGGTCTGAAACTTTCTTCACGACTTCTGACTTCTCTGTAGTCGAATATGCACGGTCAAAGAGGCAGCGGGCGTACCACATCACGAAATCCTCTTCCTGCGTCTGATCAAACATCAGCCTGTCCTTGAAATAAGAGTCCGGATCCTGCTTCACGCCGTCAATGGCGGCTATTGGCTTTACAAGGACAGTAAATCCGTGCTTCATGGCCTTGCGTCCGGCTTTGAACACAGCCTTGTACCCCGGTCCGAATTCCTCTCCCTGCTGCGGTACGTCGCCGTCGGGAATGAAGCAGACTTTATCGGTGAGCTTTTTTATAAGTGAGAACTGGCTGTCAGTCCATGCTGTTCCAAGGTCGGCAAAAGAATTGTAAACCTTGAGCTGCTGGAGCCTCATGCAGTCAGGAGCCCCTTCGACAAGGTAAACGGTCTGTCCCTTGGAGATGTTATTAAATGCCATGTCTGCCCCGAAAAGTGTCTCACCTTTTTTATATATAGGGGAGTCCTTGCTGTTGATATACTTACACTTGTCCTCACCGTCCATGCGGCGGGCCGTAAATGCTATGACTCGCTGCCAGCGGTCGCGGATTGGTATAACAAGTCGTTTATAGAAGAAATCATAGTCATTGTCGTTTATAAGACCAAGGGTTACAAGAGGCTTGCGATGATGGCGCTTGCCAACAAGGAACTGTCCGCCCGGAGCATAGCCGAGCCCGATCTTGTCGCAGTACTCCTTTCCCCAGCGGTTATAGGCATAGTCTTGGGCTTCCTTACAAGACTTGAACTCGTCGAAATAGTTACGGTAAACGGCATCATTGACAATGTAGAGCTCCTCGGTCTCAAGCCGTCGGGCACGTTCTTTCTCTGTTTCCTCACGTTCCGTTACCGTTATTCCCTCACGCGCGGCAAGGTATCTGACAGCCTCAGGGAAAGACATGTTCCTTTTCTCCATGACGTAGGTAATGGCATTACCGTGCCGGCCGCAGCCATAGCAGTGGTAATGACCGTCTGGATAGATATGGAATGACGGAGTCCTCTCTTGGTGGAGCGGACAACAGCCCACCATGGTGGAACCGGACTTTTTCAAGGTAGTGTCCTCCCCGACAAGTGAGGGTAGGTCAGTTCTTGACAGGATTTCATTAATTGTATTACTCGGTATCATATGCTTAATAATTGGTAGAGGTTACTTTTGTACAGATTGCGGTAACGTTTAAATTTTATCGCATGTTACCATGATCTTCCGGGTGCTGTCCTTCAAAGTCCTGATATGACAGAACACTCCTTTCTCCATACCAATTCCTCGATTGTATTGTGATGTCTGTACTTTGGCGCTTATCAAAGCATCAACTGACGGGAAAACAAACAGGAGGCTTTCACCAGGAGACATTTTAGATAACTTTTTCCTCATTGAGTTATTTCGTTCCATAATCAAGATGAATTAATTGAGAGAATGCCCTGCCGGCGGTTCTTCACGAACGGTACGGCAGGGACTTAGCATGTTATTGAGAGTTGTTTATTTTGCTACTTAGACTTGACGTAGTCAAGGAGTTCGCTTTCAAATACGAACCAGCAATTGCCATCTTTGTGCCCCGGAATAAGTTTCTTCTCCAGACGCTTATAGATGGAGGATTCTGACCGTTGCATAATTTTTGCCACATCAGCTACTCGCAACAATTTATCAGAGTTTTGCTGGTTCTTCTGTCGTGGTTCGACTTCCATGTCAAACCTAACGGTATTCTTCCGGGATCGCTTCTTTCCAATCATAACGATGTTCTTTATGTGCCAACTCAAAGTTTCTCCATTCCAGATCGACTGGAACAAGGACCAGATAGTCCTTGAACTTTGAGTTCGCACAGTGAATAAATATGCCATCTTCTTTGGCATGGCCACCATTGTACGAGCTAAGCATGACAGAGAACGAAACCTGATTAAAGCCTTTTGGCTTGTAACATACTTCGACCTCCTCCAATGAGGCTTTTGGAAACCAATGGGCACATACCTCATCATGGTTTTCAAGAGCTTTTCTAATTTTGAAATCCATTTGTTTTAGTTTTTTGTTTTAAAAATGTGTTTATGCCCATGAAAAATTTATACAAGGGCACACAAAATTAGAAAAAAGTGATTAGCTGATTTATAAATCGGCCTGTGTTGAACATAATAGGGTAGGCATTACTCGGCTTTTCTTGACTCGGTCTTGTTATCATTTTGCTTTTCGTTTTTGGTTAATGTCGCAAAGATAGAGTCAAATATCTATAGAAGCAAATAAATTGACGGATTTCGATATTAACTAACTAACTAACTTAATATCTATTTAACATTTGAAGTGTCAGAAACGGGTATTTTTATAGAAAAAGTAACTGCGATAAAATAACTCTTGGCCTAATATGAATAACAAAATAAATATTCTAATTTTGTGGAATATAAATGCGGTTTATTAGAAAGTTTTTATTAACTTTGCAAACAGAAGTTAGTACTAAACTAACTATCTAACTAATACTCGAATTTTATTTCGAAAAGCGGTCTTTAAATTATCAAGGACTATATAAAAAAAGAAATTACACCTTCAGATATCAGTTCTGTGGGCTGAATTTAATAGTTATTAACAGTCCTGAGCCTCTTATAACAAGTTGATATATTGTCCAAAGGCATTCCAATCATGTTACCAGTTAAGAAGTTAGTAACATAGACAGTTGCAACTGATTGATAATCAAATATGTAGTGGAATCCCAACGGAATCACTTTTAGCGTTAACCCGATAAACCTGTAAAAAAGGTGAAAGGTTATGTTACTAAACCGAAAGTTGGTAACATGGAACGTTGTAACGCACTGACTATCAGGCATGGGTATAAATCCCAGCGGAGTCACAAGTAAGAAGCTGTCCAAATTTTGGACAGCTTTTTTTCTTTAAAAACCTGAACGACAATCTATGAGCAACAAGGAACTACATTTCATCAGTGGCGTGGGATGGCGCTACGACACGGAACACTCCATGCTAAGGCGGCTCGAAGGACACGACTACAAGGGTCGAAGCATATACCAGATTACCATCACCCTTGCGGAACGCGGTAAACCGCGGCTGGGAACGTTGATGAAGGATGTTAACGGCAAGGCCATCGTGGTACTATCTCCTCTTGGAGAGCGTGTCAGGGACTGCTGGCTGCAGATAGAGACACGCCATCCTGGTGTGAGCTCCATAGCACTGCAAATAATGCCGGACCACCTCCATGGCGTTCTCTTTGTGAAGCATGAGCAGGCCGTCCATCTGGGGAAGATGATCAGCGGCTTCAAGATAGGCTGCTCGCATGCGTGGTGGGAGCTGGAGCCGGAGGTATGCGCGCCGTTTTGTTCGCCGTTCAGTTCGCCGTTCAGTTCGCCGAATTATAATTCGGCGCACGGAACATCGGCGCACGGAACATCGGCGCACGGAACCGCGCAGGGAACATCGGCGCAGGGAACCGCGCACGGTGCGCCGCTCCTTCCTCACAGCAGAGGCGCCAAGGGCCCCTCGCTCTTTTCTCCCGGTTATCATGACTCGGTGCTTATGGGAAAGGGGCAGCTGAGGAACATGGTGAGCTATGTTCTTGACAACCCCCGCCGTGCTATGATAAAGCGCGAGCACCCTGACCTCTTCCGCATCGTGAGCAATCTGACCGTCGGCGGCCGCTCCTTCGCTGCCATCGGCAACCGTTGGCTCCTCAACAGACCCATGCGTTTGCAGGTGCGGTGCCATAACAACACATCAGCGGAGAACCTCAGGCTCATAGCCTGCCAGAAGGAATACTTCCTGCAGCGTGGGAGGATGGGTGCTGTGGTGGTAAGCCCGTGCATATCACCGGGAGAGAAAGAGATAGCGCGTGCTGCCCTCGCCGCCGGTCTGCCGTTGATAGTAGTCCTTGAGAACGGCTTTCCTCCGCTCTACAAGCCTCCCGGCCGTTATTTCGAGGCTTGTGCTGACGGCACCCTTCTCATGCTCGCACCATGGCCTCATCACACGGAGCACCGTATGATAACGCGCCGGCAGTGTGTGGAGCTGAATGCCATGGCAGCTTCCGTCAGTACGGACCCATGGACTATGGAACTGGAGCGCGATGTAGAAACCGTCTATAAGTAGCTCGTTGTCCCGGTATGTTCCTGTTTACAATCAAAGCAGTATGTCTTGTTCAGATAAAAAAATAATCGCAGCCCCAATCTCTTGGAGCTGCGATAAGCGTTTCATGTTATCTTAACATACCATAAATCTTTTTCCCTTGGCCTCACACCAGAGACCTCTTAGCCTAAACCTATGAAAAAACCCTTTTTCTTACCTGATGCAAAGATAGTGCTAATCTTCCGCCGATGGGTGGATTATTGTATAAAATAGGCGTATATTTGCATCAAACGATTGCACTTTACCGGTTCCTTCTTAGGTACGGTCCTCCTTGTTCTTCTTTATTCCTCCTTTTCTATATCCCTCATGACCTTTACGGCGTCCTCCACAGATGTTATACGGTCGACAATCATCTGCCGTTTTCCGTTTTTCTCCCTGAGGTTACAGCGCCGTACGTTATGTTGGATGTAATTGAGTACCTTGCCGAAGGCCTTGCTCTGGTAGAATGCCGACCGCGGGTTGCTGACAAACTGCATCTGCATGCGGCCCTGCCGGAGAATAAGCTTCTCACATCCTAAGTGCTTGCCAAGACGGCGCAGGGCCACGACACGCATTAGTTCCTCTCCCTCATGGGGAACAGGACCGAAGCGGTCCTCAAGGCGCCGGCGGTAAGCGTCGAGGTCCTCGTCGTTGTCGATGTTGTCGAGCTCACGGTACAGGAGCATACGTTCCGAGCTTCCCGGCACATAGGTGTCGGGGAAGTACATTTCCAGGTCGCTGTCTATGGAGCAGTCGTCGACGAAGTCATCGCCCGATATCTGCTCACCCTGTTCTATCTCATCCTTATACATATCCTGGAACTCATCGTTCTTCAGTTCCGTAACGGCCTGGGAGAGAATCTTCTGATATGTCTCATATCCAAGGTCCTCCATGAAGCCGCTCTGCTCAGCCCCCAGGAGGTTGCCGGCACCGCGTATGTCGAGGTCCTGCATGGCAAGGCTGAAACCGCTGCCGAGTCCGGAGAATGTCTCCAGAGCCTCCAGGCGCCGCCGTGCGTCATCGTTGAGTGTTGCCAGTGGTGGCGCGAGGAGATAGCAGAACGCCTTCTTATTCGACCGTCCCACGCGTCCCCTCATCTGATGGAGGTCGGAGAGTCCGAAGTGGTGCGCGTCGTTTATTATTATCGTGTTGGCGTTGGAGATGTCGATGCCGTTCTCTACGATGGTCGTCGAGAGTAGCACGTCGTAGTCGTAGTTCATGAATCCGATGAGGATTTTTTCCAGTTCCTCCGGTTTCATCTGTCCGTGCCCGATGGCCACACGGCAGTCCGGCACATATTTCTTTATGAGGTCTGCGATAGCCTTGAGGTTGTTGATACGGTCGTTGACGAAGAAGACCTGTCCGTTGCGGCTCATTTCGAAGTTTATAGCGTCGGCGATGACCTCGTGGTTGAATGTGGCGATGGTCGTCTGGATGGGATAGCGGTTGGGTGGCGGCGTACGCATGATGCTCATGTCGCGTGCTCCCATCAGCGAGAACTGCAGAGTGCGTGGTATCGGTGTGGCACTCATCGTCAGCGTGTCGATGTTACTCTTTAGCTGTCGCAGCTTCTCCTTTGTGGAAACGCCGAACTTCTGTTCCTCATCGATGATGAGCAGTCCCAGGTCATGCCATTTGACGTTCTTGCTGATGAGCTTATGAGTGCCAACGAGAATGTCTATCTTCCCCTCTGCGAGGTCGGTTATTATCTCACGTGTCTGTTTTGTGGTGCGTGCACGGGAGAGGTAATCGACACGCACTGGCATGTCCTTCAGCCGGTCGCGGAACGTCTGATAGTGCTGGAAGGCCAGCACGGTTGTCGGAACGAGTACTGCCACCTGCTTGCCGTCGCATGCCGCTTTGAAAGCTGCGCGTATGGCCACCTCCGTCTTTCCGAAGCCTACGTCGCCGCAGACGAGTCTGTCCATGGGCTTTGCCATTTCCATGTCGTGCTTCACGTCCTGCGTGGCCTTGCTCTGGTCGGGTGTGTCCTCATAGAGGAACGATGCCTCCAGCTCATGCTGCATGTATCCGTCGTGGGAGAAGGCGAACCCTTTCTCACGCCGCCGCTTGGCGTAGAGCTTTATAAGGTCGCGGGCGATGTCCTTGATACGTTTTTTCGCACGCTCCTTCATCCGGTCCCAGGCTCCACTGCCGAGCACCGAGAGCTGTGGTGGCTGTCCCGTATCGTTCGACCGGTACTTGCTTATCTTATAGAGCGAGTGTATGCTCACGTCGACGATGTCGCCGTGCTGGTACACTATGCGTATCATCTCCTGGTATCCCTGCTCGCCGCTGTCCTGTTCGGCGTTGGCCTTTGGCTGTGGCACACGCACCAGCCCTGCGAACTTGCCTATCCCATAGTCGACATGTACGAGATAATCGCCCGGCTCCATCTCCTGCAGCTCCTTCATCGTCAGGGCCATCTTGCCGGAGCGGGCCTTGTCGGACTTCAGGCTGTACTTATGATAACGGTCGAATATCTGATGGTCGGTGAAACAACAGACGTGTAGGTCGTTGTCGGCGAAGCCCTCGTGGAGCGTCCTTCCCACCGCCACGAAGGTGATGTCCTTGCCCTGGTCGCTGAAGATGTCGGCAAGACGGCGTGTCTGTTTCTCGCTGTCGGCAAGGATGTATATCTTGTACTGCTGCAGGAGATAGTCCTCGAGGCTGCGCTCCAGGAGTTCAAAGTTCTTATGGTATAGCGGCTGCGGCACTATGTGGAACACGATGCGTGCCTGCGGCACACCTGTGGGCTCGTTGCCGAACTCTATGTGCACGTACCTTCCAGCATCCTCTATGAACTGGCTGCCGGTGATGAGCTGTGTCTCACGTTTCAGTTCCTTCTTTATCTCCTCCTGCTCCATCTCGGTCTTACCTTCCAGCTGCTCGGTGAGAGCCTGCGAGGAGAAGCCCTCGTCGTAGACACGTTGGACGGTGTCGTGGATATAGAGGAAGTTCTTTGCCACCAGCAACGTGTCTTCGGGGAGGAATTGCAGGAAGGGCACCTTCTCCTCGGTGAGCGTTGCCAGCTCCGGCACCACCTCCACCTGCTGCAGCTTGTCGTGCGACAGCTGGCTCTCTACCTCAAAGGAACGGATGGTGTCGATGTCGTCGCCGAAGAAGTCGATACGGTAGGGAAGCTCGCAGCTGAAGGAATAGACATCGAGGATGCTTCCGCGCACGGCAAACTGCCCGGGCTCGTAGACGTAGTCGGTCTCCGTGAACCCGAAGTCGCGCAGCGTCTTCTCTACTGTCGTAATCTCCACGGTCTGTCCCACCCGCAGCGACAGCGTCCGGGAGTCGAGGCGTTTCTTGCTGACGACGAGTTCTGCCATCGCCGACGGCGTGGTGACAATGAAGAGAAACGGTGCCTTGCCGTCCGTGTCGTGTTTCTTTCCGTTGGCGGCTGGATAACGGCTCAACCGCGAGAGCACCTCTGTGCGCAGTATCTCGTTGGCGGCATCACGCTGTCCGTACTTCACCGCCCGCCGGTAGCCGGAAGGGAAGAAGACGACGCCATCCTCGCCGAGTATCTGTGTGAGGTCGTGGTAGAAATAACCGGCCTCGTCGGCATCCTGCAGCATGAAGACCACGGGACGATGCAGCTTCCCGGCTATGGAAGCGAAGAAGAGCGGTGCCGACGACGCAACAAGTCCCTGGAGGAAAAGTGTCTTCACCGACTTTTTCCCCAGGGACTGTACCAATGCCTTTGCCTGTGGCGTGGAGGCATATAGATCTATGAGATGACCTCCGCCGGTCCCACCGAAGTAGGACTGAGGGAGGCTGCTTGTCTTGTTCAAGTGTATGTTATAGTTTCTTTGTTCTATGCACAACTTTCGTCAGGTCCTTCCTTATGCCTTTGGCAGCTTAGGATACTTTTTGAACCATCCGTCCCAGCGCAGACGCATCACCCCGAAGAGAGCCTCGGAGAAGATGCCGCCGCTCATCTTGCTCGTGCCTTCGCGGCGGTTGACGAACACCACCGGCACCTCTTTTATCTTGAAGCCTATCTTATAGGCCGTGAACTTCATCTCTATCTGGAAGGCATAGCCCTTGAAGCGGATGTCGTCGAGCGGTATCGTCTCCAGGACACGCCGCTTGTAGCATACAAATCCCGCCGTGGTGTCGCGTACCGGTATGCCGGTGATGAAGTTGACGTAGCGTGATGCGTAGTAGCTCATCAGTACGCGTCCCATAGGCCAGTTCACCACGTTGACACCGGTAACGTACCGGCTGCCTATCGCCACGTCGTATCCCTCGTCGTGTGTGGCATGGTAGAGCCGCGGCAGGTCGGCGGGGTTGTGGCTGAAGTCGGCATCCATCTCAAAGATGTAGTCATAGCCGTGCTCCAGAGCCCATTTGAAGCCGGTGATATATGCCGTGCCCAGTCCCTGCTTCCCGGACCGTTCGATGATGAAAAGCCTGTTGGCAAACTCCTTCTGCATCAGCCCTTTTACTATGCCGGCTGTATCGTCAGGACTTCCGTCGTCGATGACGAGTATGTTGAAATGCTTCTCCAGACCCAGCACGGCGCGGATTATCTTTTCGATGTTTTCCTTTTCGTTATATGTGGGAATGATTACTATGCTGTCGCTTTCGTTCATCATGTGTTTCGTTTTTTAAGCTTTGACGATGCAAAGGTAAGAAATTATTGCCGAATGATGCATGAAGAACGGACATTTTAATTAAATAAAAGGCTGATAATAACCATATTCAAACTTTTTTGCGTCATGGAGGGTGCCTTTTTTAGTCTCTTTCCGACGTTTCATGCCCTGTTTCGTCCGTACATCAATGTCAACCTTACTGGTCGAGGTTTTCCTCATAGCCCTGGTATTCCGGTACTAGTCCGTCCATTACAGCCTTGTAAGCCTCCGCCATCATCTCGCGCTCATGGTCGTCGCCGGGCTTGTAAGGTATGGGCTTGTGGATGGTGAGGCTCATGGGATGCCAGAAAACCCAGTAGATGTCCTTCATGCGTGGCTTGACATTGAATGAGCCGTTGATGGTCAGCGGACAGACGGGCAGCTGCAGTTCGCTGGCCAGCATGAAAGCGCCGCGGCGGAACACTCCCATATGGCCGGTGAAGGTGCGTGCGCCCTCCGGGAAGACGACGAGCGACATACCCTCCTTGAGTATCTCGCGTGCGTTGTCGTAGGTCTTTCGTATCTTGCTTGCTCCGCTCCGGTCTACGAATATATGATGTGCGTACTCGCAGGCCACACCGAGGAAGGGCACCTTCCGAAGCGATTTCTTCATCATCCACTTGAAGTTGCGGTTCAGGAAACCGTAGATGAGGAAGATGTCGAAAGCCCCCTGATGATTACTGACGAAGACGTAGCTCTGCTTGGGGTCTAGGTTCTCGCGTCCTTCCACATGTATGGGCAGCAGAAGAAGGTAACAGATGAGACGTGACCAGTATTTCCCGGGATAGTAGCCCCAGAAGTGTCCGTTGCCGAAGCGGCACCCCACCACCGTTACGACTGCGCAGAGGATGGTGATGACAATGAATATCGGCAGGAATATGAACAGTTGGTATAGCCGGTAGAGGAATATGAGAATATACTTCATAAGCTGTGGGATAAATAGTTGTCTTCTGTTGTTATGATGATGGTTATGAGTGCTGTCTGTCGTTCGTTTTGTTTGTCCGGCTGCCCCTTACCTCCGGTGCAGCGTGATGACGGCTATCTCGTTTGGCATGTTAAGACGGAAGGGGACGAGGCCCCCGAGGCCTGCTGTAACGTAGAGGTAGCGACCCTGTCGTTCGTAGAGCCCATAGTCCTCATGGAGCGTCAGCTGTGTGAGACGGTGTCCGAGGATCTGCATCTGTCCGCCGTGGGTGTGTCCGCTGAGTGTCAGCTGTGCGTGTGTCTTTGGCAGGATGGTGCGCTCCCATGCCGACGGGTCGTGCTGGAGGGCTATTACAAAGGCGCTGCTGCCCACTCCCCGGAATGCTTTCTTCCAGTCGGCGCGCTCAGGGAACGGCGGACGGCCGTCGTTCTCCGTGCCCACGAAGACTATGGAGTCGTTCTCCTGTGCCTTGTCGCCACCCTTGCCGCTGACAGCCTTTCTGACATCCTTAGGACGGTAGACGGTCAGGTGGTCGTTGTTGAGTACTATCCAGTGGAGACTGTCGCGTTCCTCGGCGAGCAGCTGCCGCATTATACGGGCCTCTATTGTAGGTGTGTGCTTCACATATTCGGCGTAGTCGTGGTTGCCGAGGACGGAGATGGTGCCCATCATCGCCGCGCGTATGGTGTTCTGCAGCCGTTCCACCTCTTGCGGCCGCATGTTCTGCAAGTCGCCGGTGAAGCATATCATGTCGACCTTCTGCGCTTTGATGCTGTCCATCTCGGCTTCGAGTATCGTCCTCCGCCATCCGTCGAAGGTGCCTAAATGCATGTCAGAGACATGCAGGATGCGGTAGCCGTCGAAGGCAGCTGGCAGAGAGTCGAAGTAGAGGTTCACATGGCGCACCCTGATGCGTGCCACGCCCACGGTGAGTCCGTAGAGATATGCGGCCACAGCAATGACGCCGGCGAGAAGTCCGATGTAATGACCGTAGTTGCGGCGAGTAGGTATGATGGTCTTGCGCAGTATCCAGCCGATAGACGAGCAGACGGTGAATATCGCCTTTGGGGCTACGAACAGTCCTATGAGGACGAGATACGTGTTAAGCCATGTCAGGTCCGACGGTGCGAAGTTGTCTATCGACGCCATGGCACAGGTATAGACAATCATCATCAGACACGGCATCCACCACAGCACGCGCTGCCACCGTTTTATGTGGTAGTGCTTGTGGAAGTAGTGCATGTCGATATACAAGTCCGACAGTATTATTGTCAGAATCAGTGGTATGGCTATGCGATGTATCAATGCTCCTGTGCCTCCTTACACTGTATGTTTTCAGTTTTTACCGTTTTTCCCTTTGGGCTTATCCTTTGACCTTCGTGTCAGCGGCGAGGCTGCTCTGCAGAAACCGCCTTACGACCTCCACGGGAAGTCCCCTTCGGCGGGCGTAGTCGCGCAGCTGGTCCTCACCGATTTTACCGAGATAGAAGTAGAACGCCTTGGGATGTGAGAACATGAAACCCGACACGCTGGCATGTGGTGTCATCATACCGCTCTCCGTGAGCCTTACGCCTATCGACCGCATGTCGATGATGCCGTCGAGGATGAAGTTGATGCTCGTGTCGGGGAGCGACGGATAGCCTATCGCAGGACGTATGCCCTGGTAGCGCTCGGCATGTGTCTCCTCCATGGTAAGGTGCTCGTCGGGAGCATAGCCCCAGTATTTTCGGCGCACCTCCTCGTGCATCTTCTCCGCGGTGCCCTCGGCGAGTCTGTCGGCCAGTGTCTGCGAGAGCATCTGGCTGTATGGGTCGTCCATGTAATTCTCCGTCAGCGAGCTCTCCACGGACGTGCAGAACGCTCCCGCCTTGTCGGTGATACCCGACGAGAGCGGGCGCACGAAATCGGAGAGGCAGTAGCATGGCTGTCCTTCCTTTGCCGGCCTCTGCTGCCGGAGCATCGGAATGCGCACACCGTCGAGGAGCAGGTCGTCGCCGTCGCTGTTGGCATCGAAGATACCGAAGACAGCATGTGTGTGGTACTTCCCGTCCATCTCCGCAAGCATCGCCTCGGCGTCATGCCGCAGGCTTTGTCTGGCCTCTTCCGGTTTCCCGTTCATCGACCATGCGTAGAAGAAATAGTTCCAGTTGATATACGGCTCTATGTCATGAACGGAATATGACAGCCTCACCACGGTATGCTTCATCGAATGTTCCTTTATTATATACTGTGTGTCCGTTGCAGATGGTTCTCTCCACTTGCCATTGGTATTCATGGCCTTCCATGGGACTCCACTTGCACGAACTCTTTATCTTATCCTTTGTCAATGTCCATGGGCTGTGCGGCCTGACAACGGTGATGTCGGCCTTGAAGCCCTCACGGAGGAAGCCGCGTCCGTCGACCTCGAAGAGCCTGGCCGGGTTATGTGCCATGAGCTCCACCATACGCTCCATTGTCAGTACGCCGCTGTCGACAAGTTCCAGCATCGTGGGCAGTGAGAACTGCACCATCGGCATGCCGCTGGCAGCTTTCCGGCACCCTCCCTGCTTCTGTGCCAGGAGGTGCGGGGCGTGGTCTGTGCCAATGGTTGTTATCCTTCCGTCGGCCAGTGCCTTCCGGAGTTCGTCGCGGTCCTCTCTGGTCTTCACGGCGGGATTGCATTTTATCAGTGCTCCCTTTGTCTTATAGTCGTCGGCATCAAAGTAGAGATGCGCGATGACAGCCTCCAGGGTGATGAGACCCTTCGCGGCTTCCGCCGTCCGGGTGAGCTCCCTGACCTCCTTTGCCGTCGACACGTGGGCTATATGGAGCCGCGTCCCGAACTCCCCGGCGAGTTCTGCGGCCAGTGAGGAACTCCTCCAGCACGCCTCTTCGGACCGTATTACTGGATGGAGCTCTATGGCGGGGTCGTCGCCGTACCGCTCACGAGCGCGCCGCATGTTCTCGGTGATTATCGTCGTGTCCTCACAGTGCGTCATCAGCGGCAGACGGAGCTCGGCGCAGGTGCGAAAGATATCCTTCAGCGCGTCCATGCGGTCTACGAGCATGTTGCCCGTCGACGCACCCATGAACAGCTTTATTCCCGGTATGCGGTGGCGGTCCAGGGTCTTGAGCAGACCGCTATTGTCGTTGGTGGCACCGAAGAAAAAGCTGTAGTTGACGTGTGAGTCCTTTTCAGCACGCCGGAACTTATCGTTCAGGGCCTCTAAAGTTGTGGTCTGCGGGTTGGTGTTGGGCATCTCGAAGTAGGTCGTCACACCACCGTAGGCGGCAGCGCGGCTCTCGCTTTCTATCGTAGCCTTTTCCGTCATCCCCGGCTCACGGAAGTGTACGTGCTCGTCGATGATGCCGGGTAAAACGAAACAACCCGTGGCATCGATTGTCTCGTCGTATGTGCCACGGGGTATCTCCTCTCCTTCCAATATGTTGCTGATGCGGTCGTCGTCGATAACTATGGAACCGGCGTAGCGCCGTCCCTCGTTGACGATGGTCCCGCCATAAATCAGTGTTCTCATTTGCTGTTCTTTGTGCTGTCGCCGGCCATCTCGTTTGGAGTGGGGGCTGCTGGTACATCGCCCGTGCCGGCAGCGTCCTGACCGTTATACTGCGGTGTGGGTGCAGCCATTCCCGTGCTTATATCCTCCAGCCTCTTGGCCGACTCCATATATTCCTTTATGTAGCGGTTGTTCTTGAACTGCGGTGTGGCCTTGCTCATGACGTCCTCCACCCACGGCGTGAGTATCGGCTGCGGGTAGAGAGCCTGTGCCACCATGATGAATATGCCCGGTCCGAGGACGTTGTCGAAGTTGTCGGTAACGTATTTCATCACCAGGTCATCTATCTTCTGGTCGAGCTTCGCACTTGCTGCCGCTATCCTTCTGTTGGCCTCGTCTTCGCTGAGCCCGTCCATGATATATTGTGAATGGCGGCTCTCGAGGTTCTCGTAGTCGTCGTCAATCTGATAGAAGCCGCGCAGGAACTCGTTGAGTTTGTCGTTGAGCGGTGTTCCCGTACGTGTGGTGGAACTTGGAGCGTCGTTGATCTTCACCGTGATGTCGCCATCCTCAAGGATAAGGGGAATGGTTGGCGTCTGGTCATCGAGATATATTGTAGCCCATTTAGCACTGTCCATGCGCCCTGCGAAAGAGAATTCTCCATGTATGACATCACAGGAGTCCACATGTTTCCAGTTGTCCCCGTCCGGAACTTGTAGGTATAGTTTCTGCCCGTCCATCATCGATACGTTTGACGTACCGTTGATGTTATAAGTGTTTCCGCAGGAAACAAGTGTAGAGATAGCTAAAATCGCATTTAGAACTTTCATCGTTGCCTTCATACTTGTATCGTAAAGACAAAAGTACAATCAATAAATGATGTGGAAAAATAAATTTATTGTATTTAAAACAAAAGCCTACTCTTTTATGTTTTTTTCAGTTTTCCGTTCTTCCTTTTTGAGCTCATAGGATATACGGTTCATGCTGTACAACTCCAGTACGGCGGCGACGAGCAGTGCGACGACCCATTTGTTGTTGACATACTTCATATAGCTCTCGTAAGCCTCGAAGTTCATCACGTCGTGGTTGTGCCATACCGTAGCCTGGAAGAGCAGATGCCACGCGTTCTCGAACATCAGCAGTCCGGCGATGATGAACGCCACGTCGGCAAGGGTCATAATGCTCCTGAGGCGCCTCAGCGTCAGCGATGTGCCCTCGTAGCGCTGTGCTATCTGCATGGCGGCGAAGAGCACCGTCCCTATGAGGAAGATTATTGACACCACCTTCGGCGCCACGGCGAAGACGTATAGTCCCACTCCCGCGACCATCATTATTCCACCGAGGATGTAAAGGATAGTCTGTACTTTATTCAACTGTCTCATTGTCTATACTGTTGTCGGAAGTCTTCTCGTCGGTCGACAGGACGAAGATGTCCTCGTCGTCCTTCTTCATGAAGTAGCGCTCACGGGCTATGCGCGATATCTCGTTAGGGTCGCGCTGCAGCTCCTTCAGTTCCTCGGAGTCCTTCTGGTATCTTTGCTCATACTTGGCTATCTCCTCCTTAAGGTCGGAAATCTGATATTCCAGCTCAATGTTCTTTATGATACTGTCCTCATCGAGGAATCCCACGATGAGGATACCTAAGATGATGGTTATCTGGTACTTGAACCGGGTAATCAGTTGCCATATAGTAGATGCGAACTTTGTCACTTCTTTCTTCTTTCTCTTTTAGATTGCAAAAGTAAGAAATAATCCCGACAAACGTGCCGGGATTAATTTTTTTTATTCTTTTCGAGTTCCGCAGTTATAGTATTTACGCCTATAGATAAGGTATCTAAAAGCCATACTACATTGGCAGAAGTCGTTTGCTCTCGCTTACTAATCACGTAATTGAGAACTTAAGGAACTTGAATTATTCTTCTTTACTTCCCTGCAGCGTGTTGGGCTTGGACCAGTAGGAGTTGTCGTACCAGTCGTCGTACCAGCTGTCTATCTTATATAGTTCCGCGGTACCTATGACATCGCCCGTTTCGTAGTCGTAGGCTTTCATCAGCATACGGACATTGTCGCTGTAGGTCCCCTCCATTCTGAAGTCGAGGGCTATGACCTTACCGTTGTCATACTTGAAATAGATATATCCGTTGTCAACGGTCCAGTTGAAGCCTATAGCCGTATAGTGGCGGCTGCTGTTGTAGTCGCGCTCTCTGCCGTAGCCGCCGTATTTGTTCGTCCGTACTATGTCGAGCTGGGTGTAGTGGTAGTCGGTGCCGTAGCCCAACTCATCGTAGAAGTTCGTGCCCATCTGCCCTTCCCAGTATCCTTCGAAGAAGTATGCTGTGTCGGCATCATCGTCGGTGTCGCAGCCGGAGAGCGAGAACATCGCCACGGCAAGCATTAGGAACAGTGCTATTTTCTTTTTCATCTTGGATTATAATGTTTGTAGAAATTACACATATTGATTGTCGGACACAAAGGTACTGCAATTTGTCAATAAAACAAAATAAAATGTTATTTTGTTTCTATCTCAATAAAAATGATTACTTTTGCAAGACATTTGAAAACGAAATAAAGAAAGATAAATATTTATAATCATTAAGTGAAAAAATGAGAACAGTTTATGAATTCACTGTCAAGGACAGAAAAGGAAATGGTGTCAGCCTGAAAGAGTACTCTAACGAGGTCTTGCTCATCGTCAACACAGCCACGCGCTGCGGGTTCACCCCACAGTATACTGAGCTGGAGCGCCTTTACGAGACATATCACGCTCAGGGCTTTGAAATTCTCGACTTCCCATGCAACCAGTTTGGACAGCAGGCACCGGGAACGGACGAGAGCATACACAATTTCTGTAAGCTGAACTATGGCACGGAATTCCCGCAGTTCAAGAAGCTGAAGGTCAACGGCGACGACGCAGACCCTCTGTTCAAGTTCCTAAAGGAACAGAAAGGCTTCGCCGGCTTCGACATGACAAACAAGATAGCACCGGTGCTCGTCGAGATGTTCGACAAGGACAACCCAGGATGGCGTGAGACACCGGACATCAAATGGAACTTCACCAAGTTCCTCATCAACAAGAAAGGACAGGTCGTCGCACGCTTCGAGCCGACAGAGAAAATCGAAAACGTCGAGGAGGCGATAAAGGAAGAGCTGAAGAAGTAATAAAGCCTCCCCAAACCCCTCAAAGCCTCCCCAAGCCCCTCAAAGCCTCCCCAAGCCCCTCCGAATGGAGGGGATGTTGAAATGTTAGTCGGGAGATATTATACGGGGGTTATACATTAATATCTTTGATAGTGGATGCTTATGGATAAGGAGAAGCGATTTCGATATGCCTATGAGACTGCCGATGCTATGGACTATGGACTCCTTAAGGAACATGCCAAGGAAAGCAGGCGGCAGCCAACGGAAGCGGAGGCCCTCCTTTGGGAACAACTGCGGGGGAACAAGCTCTCTGTGCATTTTCGTCGACAACATCCTATCGGTCCGTATATCGCCGACTTCATATCAATAAAGAAAAAGCTTGTCGTTGAGGTCGATGGTGAATATCATTCTGACGCAGAACAGCAACGATTGGATGAGGACCGCTCACGTTACCTTGCATCATTGGGCTACAGAGTCTTGCGATTCACCAATTACGACGTAATCCATAATATGGAAAAAGTCCTCTCAACCATCATCCACTCTTTCAACTAACGGATAGCGTTTGAGCCCTTGTTCCTATACAACTAACGGATAGCGTTTGAGCCCTCTGTATCTATACAACCGGGCATCGTTTGTCGTCTTTGTTCTTATATAACAAACAGACAACACACCTGTTCGTTTCATATTAATTTAACTAATAAATAGAAGAAAGGAAAAAATATGTTTAACTCGGATTCTAAACATCCCCTCCATTCGGAGGGGCTTGGGGAGGCTTCCTCTGAGAGGCTTGAAAAGGCTTCCTCTGAGGTGCGTGAAAAGGCTTCCTCTGAGGTCACTCCTCTTGTTATCATAGGCTCCGGCCCTGCCGGCTACACCGCCGCTATCTATGCAGGCCGTGCCAATCTCAGTCCCGTGCTCTACTGCGGTATGCAGATGGGTGGACAGCTCACCACGACGACCATTGTGGAGAACTTCCCGGGATACCCCGATGGTGTCGATGCCAACCAGATGATGATGGACCTGCAGACGCAGGCACGCCGTTTCGGTGCCGACATCCGTGACGGTATCATCACAAAGGCCGACTTGTCAAAGCGTCCATTCACGCTGACCACCGACCGCGGTGAAGAGCTGAAAGCCGACAGTATTATCATCGCCACCGGAGCAAGCGCCAAGTACCTTGGACTGCCCGACGAGGAGAAATATAAAGGAGAGGGCGTCAGCGCCTGCGCTACCTGCGACGGCTTCTTCTATCGTAAGAAGGTCGTCGCTGTCGTCGGTGGTGGCGACACTGCCTGCGAGGAGGCCACCTATCTCGCAGGTCTCTGTAAGAAGGTGTACATGATTGTGCGCAAGCCGTTCCTCCGTGCCAGCGACATCATGAAGAAACGCGTTGAGGATACGGAGAATATCGAGATCCTTTATGAGACCAATACCCTCGGCCTCTACGGCGACAACGGTGTAGAGGGCGCTCACGTGGTATTCCGCAAGGGTGAGGCCGACGAGCGTAAGTACGACCTGCCTATCGACGGCTTCTTCCTCGCCATCGGCCATAAGCCGAACACGGACCTGTTCCGCGGACAGCTCGACCTCGACGAGCAGGGTTATATCCTCACCAAGGGTGTCACCACCGAGACGAGTGTGCCGGGAGTCTTCGCTGCCGGCGACTGCGCCGATCCTCTTTACCGGCAGGCCGTCGTCGCCGCTGGCTCTGGCTGCAAGGCTGCCCTCGACGCACAGAAGTTCCTGGCGGAGAACTGATTATTGGCTATCCTTTTTATAATATTCAAGTTTCTAAAGTTGCTTGATAACTTGATTTATAGGGTAATAGAAACGATATGTGCCAATGTAGGGGATAGACCCCACCCCTACGTTGGGTGACAGAGGACTCTTTCGCTTGGAGGATGGGGAGAACCACCACCCCTACGTTGGATTCTATTGTTTTCCGCAAAGCGGGTGTAGCCGGTGGTGATGCAGCGACGTCCCACCAATGTAGGGGTGGGGTTTATCCCCATCCTCCACGGGTTTAAATGTGTTTTTCCCCCTCCCCTTAGGGGAGACAAATGGGTCTTGTTCTTGGCGGATGGGGATAACCCCCACCCCTACACTTGGCGACAGAGGCGTCTTTCGCTTGGCGGATGGGGATAACCCCCACCCCTACACTTGGCGACAGAGGCGTCTTTCGCTTGGAGGATGGGGATAAACCCCACCCCTACATTGGGTGATAGATGTTCCCGTAGAATGAGCGCAGCCAGATAAGCTGATGGGGGATTACACACGGTGCCTCGGCTGACTCTCGATAACCCCAGGCTAGGCGAGCGCAGCGAGTGCAGTTTTAGTGACTTAAGGAATGAATCAATCTGCACAGATTGATGGACGGCCACAAGGGCCGCGCCCTGCAAGCGGATGCCGCTCCCGTGAACAAGAAAAGGGGAGCGAACAATTCAGTGCCTCGGAGAGGCACACTCTCAGTAACCCCAGACTAAGTGAGCGAAGCGAACGCAGTCTGGGGGATAAATCGAAAGGAGAGTGTCAACTCAGAGCCTCGGAGAGGTTCAGACACGTAGTGTGTACATTAATAGCTATTTGCCTTTAGTCCTATAAGACAACTATTAGGGTATAATGATGAACACTACGTGTATGTACCTCTCCGAGGCACGGAGTTGGTTTCGCCATCTATTTACCCCAGGCTGCGCTCGCTTCGCTCGCTTAGCCTGGGGTTACTGAGAGCCAGCCTCTCCGAGGCTGTAAGTCGCTGGGGCTCTTTGAGGATGGGGATAAACCCCACCCCTACATTGGATTCCATTGTTTTCCGCAAAGCGAGTACAGCCGGTGGTGATGCAGCGATGTCCCACCAATGTAGGGGTGGGGTTTATCCCCATCCTCAACGGGTTTAAATGTGTTTTTCCCCTCCCCTTAGGGGAGACAAATGGGTCTTGTTCTTGGCGGATGGGGATAAACCCCACCCCTACATTTGGTGACAGAGGACTCTTACGCTTGGAGGATGGGGATAAACCCCACCCCTACACTTGGTGACAGAGGTTTCTTTCGCTTGGAGGATGGGGATAACCCCCACATTGGGTACTACAGCACCGTTTTGTGCTTGTAGTTTTTTACTTGCAAAGCTGGATTTACAATATTTTTAGCAGATCACCGAAATGGTCGAGACGCACGAGCCGCTCATGGTCGTGTTCCTCGACCATTTCGTATTTCCACATGGTGTGGAACGGGATGTGGGCGGCGTAACCACCGAGCTGCAGTACCGGCTCGATGTCTGACTTGAACGAGTTGCCGATCATCATAAAACTGTTTATCTCTGCGTTGAAGCGGTGGCAGAGCTTGACATATTCCTTATGTGTCTTGTCGGCAACGATGACGGCGTCGTCGAAGTACTGCGCCAGACCGGAGCGGCGCAGTTTGTTCTCCTGGTCAAGGATTTCACCCTTGGTGAACACTACCATGCGGTACCGTCCGGAAGCATGCAGCGCATCCAACGTCTCGCGGACCTGTGGCAGTGGTGTGGCGGGAATCTCCAGCAGCGACCTTCCAAGGCGTATGGCCTCCATAATCTTGTCGGCGGTGATGCGGCCGTGGCTCACCTCAATGGCATTCTCGGTAAGGGAGATGGTGAACGCCTTACAGCCATAGCCCAGATGTGGCATGTCGGCGGTCTCGGTGGCGAAAAGGGCCTGCGATATCTCGTCGGCACTGCCGTAGTCCTCCAAAAGCTTGCAGTATGCTTTCTCCACACTGTCGAATAAACTCTGGCAGTCCCAAAGGGTGTCGTCGGCATCGAACGCCAACAGTTTTATCTTGTCCTTATACATTGTTTACTTCGAAGTTCCTGAGTGTTATAGGGAGACTGTAGACAATAAAAACGAAAAAACCCCTGACTCATAGAGTCAGAGGTCCTTTCTCTCTTTTTTCAGTTCGTAGAGCTAAGATTACTTAGCCACAGTATCGGTAGCTGCGCTGTCGGTAGCTGCGCTATCGGTAGCTGCGCTGTCAGCGTTTGCGCTGTCAGAAGCTGCGCTATCAACAACTGTTGTGTCAGTTGCAGTGCTGTCAGCGTTAGCGTCAGCGTTAGACTTGTTACCACAAGATGCGAAAGAGATAGCTGCGATAGCTACGAACATTAAAACTAATTTCTTCATTTTCTTTGCTTTTTAAATCTGTAAAACAATCATTTGTTTATTAAAACACTGCAAAGGTAAGCGTTTTTTTAATATGGCGATAACTTTTTTCGACTTTTTTTTCATCAATTTTGTAACCTTTTTGCAATGCATTGATAATCAATGTATTACAAACTGTGAACAGATGTTAAACTTTTCTGTGTACCCGAACAGACACCAAAATATGCTCTTTTTGCCACCATTATAGCTCTTAGGATGGCAATCCTCAACATGTAGATTGCCGTCTGTTGCGGTGGCAGGCTATGCGACTTTGTGCAAAGACCCCTTTCACGGTTATTTCTCATGAGTCATCCTATTATACATTATTATATATACAAGTTTGCAAGTAAAAATCTACACGTACAGATAGGAATAACTACTCAGCCCCCCAACTTGATATTCTCATTAAACTACTCAGTGCCTCGGAGGCTGTAAGTTACGGTTGACCATGGAGGATGGGGATAAACCCCACCCCTACACAAGGTTCCACAGTACGATTTCAATAAGACGAGAGAACCTGCTTAGTGCCTCGAAGAGGCACACTCTCAGTAACCCCAGACTAAGCGAGCGAAGCGAGGGCAGCCTGGGGGATAGCTCGAAAGGATAGTGTCCACTAAGTGCCTCGGAGAGGTACATACACGTAGTGTGCACATATATGAAGCTATATACTATAAGACAACCATTAGTATATAATGATGAACACTGCGTGTATGTACCTCTCCGAGGCACTGAGTAAGCATCTCCTATCTTCTTACCCCCAGGCTGCTCTCGCTTCGCTCGTTTAGCCTGGGGTTACTGAGAACCAGCCTCTCCGAGGCTATAAATCACTGTTGCGCTTAGAGGATGGGGATAAACCCCACCCCTACATTGGTGGGACATCGCTGCATCACCACCGGCTGCACCCGCTTTGCGGAAAACAATGGAATCCAATGTAGGGGTGGGGTTTATCCCCATCCGCCAAGTGAAAGAGATCTCTGTCTCCCAATGTAGGGGTGGGGTTTATCCCCATCCGCCAAGTGAAAGAGATCTCTGTCTCCCAATGTAGGGGTGGGGGGGGTATATCCCCCATCCTCAAAGAGCCCCTGCGACTTACAGCCGAGGCAATAAATGACTGTTACACGTGGATGGGATAAGAGTGATCAGATTCTCTCCTTCTAGTGAAGTTAGAGGGGTCGTTTAGGTGAACCTGAGGGGTCCTGCCCTTAGAGGATGGGGATAAACCCCACCCCTACATTGGGTTCCTCAGCACCACATTGGGTTCTCAGCACCACATTGGGTTCCCAGCACCACATTTGGTTCCTCAGCACCTACATTGGTTTCCTCAGCACTACATTGGTTTCCTCAGCACCACATTGGGTTTCCAGCACCGTTTCAGCTGGTCCGCTTATATGGTTCGATGCCTTATGCAAAATACCAATACGTACAAGCAGTTTCTGTTTAATCCACTTGTAATACCGCTGTAACGCTAATGTAACATCCGGGTGGTAATTTTGCGGCAATAATAACAATATTGCACAATCCAGATATAATCCGAGATGAAGATTAATTTACTACGAACAACATTTTTCTTGTTATCGCTCGCCACATCATTTGTTGCTTCAGCGCAGAGCACCGGCGGCACATCCCAGGTCTGTAGGATGAAGATTGGTGGTACTATCCGCGGCAAGTACGAATACCAGACCTCCGACCAGAAAGGCCGTTTTGAGGTGCGCACGGCCCGTGTTAACGTCGCCGGCGACCTCAACCAGTATGTTTCCTATAAGGCTGAGATAGACCTCTGCGACGAAGGTCAGATAAAGATGCTCGACGCCTACGCCATGTTGCGTCCGTGGCGAACGCTGAAGTTCACCATCGGCCAGATGCGTGTGCCGTTCACCATCGACGCCCACCGCTCTCCCGACCAGCAGTACTTTGCCAACCGCTCGTTTATCGCCAAGCAGGTTGGTAACGTGCGTGATGTCGGTGCACGTCTCGGATATACGTTTAATGTAGGTTTTCCGATAATTTTTGAGGGTGGACTCTACAACGGCTCCGGCCTGACGAACCAGAAGGACTTCTGGACCAACAACATCAACTTCTCCACTAAGGCACAGTTTCTGCTCCCCGTGGGCCTTGACGTGGTGCTCAGCGCGCAGAAGGTGAAGCCCAGTGATGTCGACGTGATGATGTATGACGCAGGCATGACCTATCATAAGAAAGGGTTCATCGCCGAGGCCGAGTACCTTTATAAGCACTATGGCAAGGGAGCCTTTCATCCTGTCCATGCCTTCGACGGTTTCGTGTCGTACGACATCCCGCTGCGCCGCTGCCTGTTCTCGAAGGTGTCGCCTCTGGTGCGCTACGACTTCATGTCCGACCACAGCGACGGCAAGCGGTATAAGACTGACGACGACACTGACGAGGCGTCGAAGGGCCAGCTTATCGTCAACGACTATAAGCGCAGCCGAATAACGGGCGGTGTTACGCTGAGTCTCGACAAACCGTTCCTCAGCGACATCCGCGTCAATTATGAGAAATATTTTTACGGACATGACGGTATTCCGAAGCCTTCGGAGAAGGATAAGATAGTTGTGGAGTTTATGGTTCACTTTTAGTCTTTTACATGGTTTTAATATAACCTTCACATCATTGTAACAACTTTGTAACGCTTTCTAAGTACTTTTGCAACCAATAAGTAATCATTACAACGTCAAGTTACAAAAAACAATTATGAAGGAAAGCAAGAAAGCCATTTTGAAGTCGTTGTCAAAGAACACGAAGAAAAGCGACCGTTTTGACATGCTGGTGCTCAATCTCGCACTGCAGAAGATTGATGGGGATAACTTCGATTTCGACGGTGATGCTGTATACACCGTTGACCATAAGTGTCTGATTTACTGCCTGTCGTCGAAGGACAGCATAACGATACCCGAGGGCACGGAGGTCATCGGCGATATGGCCTTCAGACGTAAGAAGTCACTGAAGAATGTCGTCATCCCCTCGACGGTTACCACTATCGGCCAGGACGCCTTCTACGACTGCGACAGCCTCGACAACGTCTATATCCCAGCTTCTGTAACAACCGTCAAGGGCTATGCCTTTGCCGAGTGCGACAAACTGAAAACCGTTACCTTCGGCGGTGTGCCCAAGCACCTGAGCCGTCATGCCTTTGACGACAGTGAGGACCTCCACCGTGTCATCGTACCGGCAAAGAAAGTAAAGGCCTTCCAGAAAGCACTGCACTACGATGCAACCGATGACGAATTTCTGATTATAGAAAAACAATGAAAAACCAATTGAAGAAATACTACGTAGAGCGCGACGTCAGCTGGATGTACTTCAATCACCGCATCCTGCAGGAAGCGCAGAAAGAGAACGTGCCATTGCTGGAGCGCCTGTCGTTCCTCGGCATCTACTCCAATAACCTCGACGAGTTCTTCCGCGTTCGCGTGGCCTCCATTAGCCGTCTTCTCGACGAGCCGTCGCTCGACAAGGGCACGCACCACGCGCTGAAGAACAGTCTGAAGACCATTAACAGACTCAACCTCGCATACAGCGTGGAGTATAACGAGACCGTGGAGCAGGTCATGGCGGAGCTTCAGAAGCACGGCATACGTATCCTCAACGAGCATCAGCTTAACGATGAGCAGAAGGAGTTCCTCCGTCGATACTACTTCGATAAGATAAACGGCTCGGTGAACCCGATATGGCTCAACGAGATTGATGACATCGCAAAGCTCGAGGACAACCGTATATACCTCGTCGTGGAACGCACCGACACGGAGAGGCAGAAAACGAAATACGCCATCGTGAAAATCCCGGACCGCCAGGTCGGACGATGGGTGAAGATACCGTCGTCGGACGGCTACGATAATATAATGTATCTTGACGATATTGTACGCTACTGCCTTCCACTGATATTCATCGGCATGAAGCCCGCCACCTACCGCGCCTATTCCTTCAAGTTTACCAAGGACGCTGAGATGGAGATCGACAACGACCAGGACTACGGCACGCTGGAGAAGATACGCCTCGGCATCGACAGCCGTCGCCGCGGTGATGCCGTCCGCGTGCTCTACGACCGTGAGATGCCACGTGAGATACAGAAGAAAATTCTGGAGCGCCTCGACATCGACGAGCTCGACACCAACCTCGCCGGTGGCCGTTATCAGAACCATAAGGACCTGATGTCGTTCCCAGACTGCGGACATACGGAACTCAAGAACCCGAAGTGGTCGCACAGCATGAAACCGGAGTTTACGTCGCAGGAGAGCATCCTCGACAAGATACGCGAGAAGGACCGCTTCATCCATGTGCCGTACCACTCCTTCGACTCCTATATCCGTGTGCTCCAGGAGGCTGCAATGAAGCCGGAGGTAACTGAGATAAAGACCACGTTGTACCGTCTGGCCAAGGACTCGAAGGTTGTCAAGGCCCTTATCAGCGCTGCCCGCAACGGCAAGAAGGTTACCGCCGTGGTGGAGCTCCTGGCCCGTTTCGACGAGGAGAGCAACATCAAATGGAGTAAGCGCATGCAGAGCGAGGGTGTCAACGTCATTTTCGGTGTTGAGGGGCTGAAGGTCCACTCGAAGCTCCTGCTGATAGAGTCGAAGAAAGGCAACATAGCTTGTATCGGCACCGGCAACTTCCATGAGGGCAACGCGAAAATATACACCGATTATATAATGATGACCGCACGCGCCGGCATAGTCAGGGATGTGGCACGTGTCTTCGACTTCATAGAACATCCGTACATACACCCGCAGTTCCGTGAGCTGATGGTATCGCCGAACTCGATGAAGAACCGCATCCTGCATATGTTCGACACTGAGATACGCAATGCCCGCGAAGGCAAGGAGGCATGGGTGAAGATAAAGATAAACCATATCACCGACAAGGACATGGTGCGCAAGCTCTATGAGGCGTCGGCAGCGGGCGTAAGAGTCGACATCGTCATTCGTGGCAACTGCTCACTGGTGCCGGGAGTGCCGGGCGTGAGTGAGAACATACGCTGCGTGGGCATCATAGACCGTTACCTCGAACACTCGCGGATACTCATCTTCTGTAATGGAGGCCACAACAAGTACTACCTTGGCTCGGCCGACTGGATGCCGCGGAACCTCACCGGACGTGTGGAGGTCTATACCTCCGTCTACGACCCCGACCTCAGGGAGGACCTCATGCGCACCGTCGACTACGGCCTGCGCGACAACGTGAACGGACGTGTCGTCGACGGACTCGGTACAAACGCCTTCCCGGATGTTAAGGAGGGAGAGAAGCCGTTCCGCTCGCAGGAGGCCCTCAACGCATTCTATAACCCCGGCGACAACGGGAAATAATCATCGTGACAATGAATATAGACAGTTTCAACCTTGCAGCCATCGATGTCGGCTCCAATGCCGCCCGGCTGCTGATAAAGCATATCAATGTCGACGACAACGGACAGACCGAGGCCACTAAGTTGCTGTTCCTCCGCATCCCCCTGCGGCTGGGTATGGATGTCTTCGCCAACGGACGTATCTCCGAGGAACGTGAACGGGAGTTCATCGCCACGATGAAAGCCTACCGCCAGCTTATGAAGGTCTACAGCGTCAACAGCTACCGCGCCTGCGCCACGTCGGCAATGCGCGACGCAAAGAACGGTAAGGCCATCATAAACAAGATAAAGGACAAGGCCCACATAAAACTCGATATCATCACCGGCTCTGAGGAGTCGAAGATTATCTACGACAACCACCTGTCCAATATCTCTTCCGAGGGCTGCTACCTCTACGTCGATGTTGGCGGCGGCTCCACGGAGCTCAGCTTCATCTGCGACGGTGAGCGCATCTACAGCCATTCGTTCAACATCGGAACGATACGTCTGCTGAAGGAGAAGGTGAAACGTGAGGATATCCTTAAGATGAAGTCGGAGATAAACCGCATAACCCTCGGTCGTGAGGACATAAAGATTATCGGCTCCGGCGGTAACATCAACAAGCTCTTCCGTCTCGCCTCGAAGAAGAGCAGCCTCTCTTACCTCCCCGTGGAAACCCTCCAGGAGGAGTACAATACGCT
Organism: uncultured Prevotella sp.; assembly: GCA_900316565.1. GTDB lineage: Bacteria > Bacteroidota > Bacteroidia > Bacteroidales > Bacteroidaceae > Prevotella. The sequence goes on from ONDK01000015.1 coordinate 30,617, forward strand.
GAGCCGCCTCAGCGTGGAGGAGCGGATGGCCGTCTACGGACTGAAGCCCGACCGTGCCGATGTCATCGTTCCCGCCGCGGAGATATTCCTTCATATCGCCGCCAGCTCACACGCCAAGGAGATACTCGTTCCAAACCTTGGCCTTGCCGACGGAATAATCAATGAGATGATGCGAAAGAAATTGTAACACTATTGTAACATCAATGAAAAAAGTGTGTAATAATGTCTGTCTAATTTTGCCGACAGAATTATTACACACTTTTCTTTTATGACAACTGTTTATTTTATAATCGTAGTGTTCCTGCTCTGCCTCGCGATGTTTGACTTGTTCGTGGGCGTGAGCAACGATGCAGTGAACTTCCTGCAGTCGGCTGTGGGAGCACGCGTGGCCAAGTTCCGCACCATCCTCATCGTAGCTTCCGTAGGTGTTCTCCTCGGTGCTGTCATGTCGACGGGAATGATGGATGTGGCACGCCATGGCATTATGATGCCGGACCATTACTCGTTTCATCAGGTGATGACAATCTTCCTCGCCGTGATGGTAACCGATGTCATCGTTCTCGACATGTTCAACACGCTCGGTATGCCAACGTCGACCACCGTGTCGCTGGTCTTCGAGCTCCTCGGCGGTACGTTTATGCTGGCCTTCCTCATGGTGCTCTCCGACAACAGTCTCGACTACACCATGTTGCTCAACTCCAACAAGGCCCTGCAGGTTATCATCGCCATTTTCGTCTCCGTGGCCATCTCCTTTGTGGTGGGTATGATAGTGATGTGGATAAGCCGCGTTGTGTTCACATTCAACTACCAGAAGCATAGCCGCTGGAGCATAGCAATCTTCGGAGGTGTCGCCTTCACAGCTCTGGCTTACTTCATCTTCATGAAGGGACTGGGCAAGAGTCCGTATATCCCGTCGAATATCCGCGACTACATCAACGAGAACACTAATCTGCTTCTCCTATATACATTCATCGTGTCGAGTATCCTCATGGAGGTCATCCATCTCATGAAGATAAACATCTTCAAGATTGTGGTGCTCATGGGAACGTTCGGTCTGGCGATGTCGTTCGCCGGCAACGACCTGGTGAACTTCATCGGTGTTCCTCTTGCCGGTCTGGACTCATGGCAGGACTTCACCGCCAATGCCCATGGACAGAGTGCCGATGCCTTTATGATGACCTCGCTGATGTCGAGTGCGAAGACACCTCCCACATACCTTCTGCTGGCCGGAATAATAATGATTATCGCCATGGCGACATCGAAGAAGGCGCAGAACGTCATCAAGACCAGCGTAGACCTCTCCCGGCAGGACGAGGGCGACGAGATGTTCGGCTCCAGCAGTGCCGCCAGGGCTATAGTACGCTTCACGCAGAATATGGTGGAGTGGGTGGCAGGTCTCATCCCGGTGGGCATCCGCCAATGGGTCAACAGCCGTTTCAACACCAATGACGTGGAACTCGTCGACGACAAGGCTGCCTTCGACGTGGTGCGCGCTGCCGTGAACCTTGTCATAGCGTCAATGCTCATCACCTTCGGTACAAACCATCAGCTGCCACTGTCTACGACGTATGTTACCTTCATGGTGGCTATGGGTTCCAGCCTCGCCGACCGTGCGTGGAGCCGTGAGAGTGCAGTGTTCCGTGTTACCGGTGTGCTGAGTGTTATCGGCGGATGGTTCATCACCGCCGGCGTGGCTTTCATCACCTGTGCTCTGGTATGCCTGTGCATGTGGTTCGGCGGTTTCGTTATCCAGGGAGCGTTCATCGTCCTGGTTATCTTCCTGCTCTGGCGCAGCAACCGTCAGTATAAGCGCAAGCAGGCTGCGTCGAAGGAGTCGGAGGACTCGTTCCGGCTGATGATGCGCACCCGCGACCCGATGCTCGTCTGGGAGATGCTCCGCAAGCATGTCCGTAAGACGCAGAGCAATGTCTGTAACCTCACCTTGGAGACTTACAACAATATGCTCGACGGCTTCAACGACCGTAACGTCAGCGTGCTCCGTCACAGTAAGAAGACGCTCAACAAGACCTTGGAGTCGCTGAAGAAGGTGCGCCGTCAGGAGCTGCTCGGACTGAAACGCTCGCCGCAGGACCTCGCCCTGGAGCGCAACACGTGGTTCCATGTTGGAATAAATAGCGACCAGCAGTATATATACACTCTGAAGCGTATGCTCGGACCTATCAAGGAGCATGTGGACAACAACTTCAACCCGGTGCCGGAGAACTATATAAAGGAGTATGAGCCGATACGTCGTACCGTCAACGACCTGATGAAGGCGGCAGGCGATGAGATTTCGACATCGCGTTACGACCAGTATAGAAATATCCTCGCCGACGCTGACGTCTGCAAGGATAAGCTCTCGGAGGTCCGCAACGAACATCTCAACCGTATGCAGACGGCCCATGACACCAAGAACCTCAAGGTCGACATGGTATACCTGAACATCCTTCAGGAAACCCAGCAGCTGCTCAGCGTCATGCGTCATCAACTACGTTCGGCGAAGAAATTCATGGCTACCGACATCCTTCCCGGTGAGGCTCCGATGGTGGGCTCTTCCACTGTGGCATCGGGCAATGCCGATGTGATGGATGATGATGAGTAGTATGCCCTAGACTGCAGGGGTCTATAGGAAGACAACGGTGACGGTGGTGCCCTCATTCTGCCGTGATGCCACGGTGAGACGTGCATCGTGTTTCTCCAGTATAGCCTTGGCAAGGGCTAGACCGACACCGTGGCCAATCATCGACCCCGTGTTCGAGGCGCGGTAGAACGGTTCAAAGACATGCGGAAGGTCTTCCTTCGGTATGCCTATCCCCTCGTCGCGTATGACAACCTTGTGCTCTCCGACGGTTACCGTCACTGGTTTCCCGTTGGAATATTTAACGGCATTGTTGATGAGGTTCTTAAAAGCCATACGCAGCAGGTGGGTGTCGCCGAGGACGGAGAAGTCGTCATGGCATTCCACCTCGCAGCGTCCCTCACAGAGTCCTTTCATCAGGTCATACATGTCTACTGTCTCCCTGACAGTCATCTCTTCTCCACTTCTGACGTGGGAGAACTGCAGGAGCTCACGCATGATGGTCTCTACACGCTCCGCCTCGTGGGCGATGCGCCGGAGGATGTCCTGGTATTCCCGGGTGTTGTATTGGCGCAGCAGTCCCACCTCACACTCCCCCTGTATGGCTGTCAGCGGGTTGTTTATCTCGTGTGAGGCATTGTTGACGAACATCTTCTCTGTCTGGTAGTCGCGGTCTATGCGGTTGAGCATGCGCATGGCGTATAGACGGCTGATGAGCCACAGCACACCGGCCGACACCAGGACGAGCAGCAGCAGAGCCCAGCGCAGCGTATGCGCTATGTCGGTGCCATAGGGATTGCGGCTGAGGACGATGACGGCGAAGGTTCCCGTGTTGTCATAGTAGACGAAGGCTGTACCCACCTCCTGGCCGTGTTCGAAGTTGACGGTTTGGTTGGCATACAGCTGCTTAATCTGTTCGTCGTCGAGGTAGGTGCTCAGCACCTGCCGGGCGAGGGCCCTGTTCTCCACGTTGACGAAGAGCTCCTTGGATGTCGGTATGGACGTCTTGCGTCTTATGACGACATTGCGGTATTTCACCGGGTCGAGCTCATCCTTTGAGAACTTCTCCTCCGCTACGGCGTGCGCCTTCTCCTGCATATAATGGAAATAGAGGTTGCGGATATAGTTCGACGCAAAGAAGTAGAACGTTAGTCCGGCGATGAATATCAGTCCTATGGTGATGCCGGAATAGATGAGCGAAATCTTATGTCCTGTCTTCATGCCTTGTCCTCCATGCCGAAGCAGTAGCCCACGCCGACGATGGTGTGTATGAGCTTCGGTTCAAAGTCCTCGTCGATTTTCTGCCGGAGATAACGGACGTAGACATCCACTACATTCGTGTTCGTGTCGAAGTCCTTGTCCCATACATCGCGCAGCAGCTGCCGTCGTGTCAGCGTCTCACCCTGATGACGTATGAGGTATTCGAGCAGACGGTATTCCTTCGTGCTGAGGTCTACCTCCATGTCCTGGCGGCGGGCCTTGTGCGTGGCGGCGTTGATGCTCAGATCGCCGTAGGTGAGCGGTGCTGCCTGACGGTAACTCTCCACGCGCCGCAGCAGCGCGTGGATGCGTGCCACAAGCTCCGTGAACTTAAAAGGCTTCACCATGTAGTCGTCGGCACCGGCCTGAAGGCCGAGGACAATGTCGTCGGTGGTGCCAAGGGCTGTAAGCATGAGCACGGGAAGGGCATAGCCGCGCTCATCACGCAGATGACGGCACACCTCAAGACCGGTCATCCCGGGCATGCGTATGTCGAGCACGGCCAGGTCGTAGTCGTGCTCTTTAAGCTTCTGCCACGCCTCATCGCCACGAGAGGCCCTGTCGACATCATAGCCGAAACTCTCCAGTCCGCGGCAGACGAAGTCGGCGATGTTCTCTTCATCCTCAGCAAGTAATATCCGTCTCATGTTTCCCTTCCTTTTTTTTGTAAAGACAACGGTTCTCAGTCTCTGTCTCGTCCTTTTATTTTGCAAAGTTAGCAGTTTTTCCTCAGAAACGGGGCGATGTCAGTAAACTATCAGTCCGATGATGCCGCAGACAAGCAGCGCGAGTATAGGATTGGCCTTATAGCGAAAGGTTGCAATGAACACGGCCACGCAGAGCGCTACGCTCAGAATGAAATGCGGTATGCTGTCAGCGGGGGTTCCGAAGTTCTCCTTGTTCATCAGCAGCAGTGCGGCGGCGGCTATGAGGCCGATGATGGCAGGACGGAGGGCGGCGAAGACGTTCTTCACCCATGGTGCGTCCTTATGTGTCAGCAGGTAATGGCTGATGCTTATCATAAGGATGAACGACAGCCACATGATACTCAGTGAGGCCATAACGGAACCGAGCACGGCGGCCCACACCGGGTAGCCGGCGTTAATTACTGAGGTGTAGCCCACATAGGTGGCGGCGTTGATGCCGATAGGTCCCGGCGTCGACTGGCTGATGGCTACGATATCGGTAAACTCTGCGTTGCTGAGCCAGTGGTTCTTCACCACCGTCTCACTGTATATCAGCGACAGCATGGCATAGCCACCTCCGAAGTTGAAGATGCCTATCTTGCTGAAGACGTAAAATAACTTTAGGAATATCATGGTTTTATCTTTCTTTTCTTTGTTACCCTTTTATTTTTTTACCCTTCCGTAGAGGTAGCCTCCCACTCCGGCCGCGATGATTATCCATATCGGTGAGACGGAGAAAGCTGCGATGAGCAGACAGCTGACAACAGGTATCCAGCATGTCGACCACGTGATATGGGCCGTACGGGCCATCTTGAAGCATGGAGCGGCGATGAGGGCCACCACAGCCGGACGTACGCCACGGAAGAATTTCTCCACATAGACATTGTCCTTGAAGTTATGAAAGAAGATGGCGATGAGAAGGATGGCGATAATCGACGGCAGGGCGATGCCCAAGGCGCCTACGATGCCACCCCACACTCCGCGGAGCTTGTAGCCTATGTGGCTTGCCATGTCGATGGAGAAGATACCCGGTGTGGTCTGTGCCACCACCATAATGTCCATGAACTCCTCGCGGTCGAGCCAGTGGTTCTTGTCGACATACTCCTGTTCCATGATAGGTATCATCGCATAACCTCCTCCGAGGGTGAACGCTCCTATCTTATTGCAGGTGAGAAAGAATTTTAATAGCATATTCAGTATATATATAATGTATATGATTTCCAGGAGACACCACGTCTCCCTTTTGCCGGTGCAAAGGTAGAGACCTTTGCCGTGGATTACGAATAAAGCGCATTAAAAACCTTTAATATGATATGAAAGCATTCTCATCGTTTCTGTTTCAGTGCCTTGCTCAAAGTCTGTAACTTTGCGGCGATGAAAAAATACAGTAAGATTATATTCCGAATGGGGCTGACGCTGCTTCTGTCGTCAGCCTGCTGCGCCGAAGCAGGGGCTATAAGCCTGAACTTCTGTCAGGCTGACAGTCTGCTGGCAGCCCGCAACCATGACCTGCGCTCCGCCCGTCTCGACATCACGGCGGCGGAGGGACAGCTGGAACAGTCGAGTCGTTACGACAACCCCACCGTGAGCATGATGTACAATGTGCAGAACCCCACTAACCACCGCTGGCTAGACCCCGGTAGGACGGGAGAAGTCGACATACAGGTGTCGCAGTCTTTGGCCATCGGCGGACAGCATGCTGAGCAGATCCGTCAGGACGCCGCATTGCTGAAGGCCTCGCAGAGTCAGCTGCTCGTCACGGAGCGCGACCTCCGCGGTGCCGTTCATGTGGCTATGGTCGACCTCTATTACCAACAGCTTCAGGCAAAGGTCTACGATGAGGAGATAGCCTCTGCCGAGAAGATACTCGCCGCTTACCGTGAGCAGACCGCCAAGGGAAATATTGCCGCCATGGAGACACGGCGTGTGGAGACGATGGTATATCAGCTCCGTAAGTCGCGCACAGACCTCCTCCTTGCCGCCTTGGCACTGCAGACACAGCTGCGCCAGCTCTTGGCCCTTCCCGCCGACGAGCCTGTCATCGTGGATATCGATGAGACGGCAGCCATCGCTCAAGCCTCTCAGCTCTATCTCTCGCTGACCACCGGCAAGGCGTTGTCGCCCGACGCGCTGCCTGAGATGCAGCTCATCGGCAATCAGGCTGAGGCAGCACGCCATACACTGCGCTGGGAGCACAGTCAGAGCCTGCCACAGTTGTCGGTGCAGGGCGAATACGACAAGAACGGCAGCATCGGACATAACTTCTTCGCCGTGGGCGTGAGCGTCGCCGTACCACTATGGAACCATAATCGCGGCAATATACGCAAGGCACAGGCGGCCATCGACCAGGCCGCCGTCGACGCGGAGCGGCAACGCCTCGCCCTGACACAGCAACGGCAGGCCGACCTCGACATCATAGGCGAGTACCTCCATCAGCTTGCTGAGCCCTCACCGTCGCTCGATGCCGACCTCGGCAGCATGCTCCATGCCGCTGAGCAACAGTTTTTGAGCCGCCATATCTCGCTCATAGAGTTCGTCGACCTCTATGGCAACTACCGTGACACGATGCTCGCGCGCCTTGATGCTAAGGACAAGATGCTCCAGGCAGCCGAGCGCCTTAAGGTGGTGTGGGGAGAATGATGCGGTAAGGGCGGCAAATTTACTTTATTTCACGAATAGAATAACGATAAGAAACAAAATATCAGTGATGATGAGACAGAATATAATATTCCTTGCCGGACTGCTGTGTCTGGCATCATGCACCTCTAATGACGGGAAGGAGAAACAGGACACATATAAATCGCTTCGCGACGATGTCGTCGAGACCACTCCCGTGGTGATGCGCGTCTACGGTGATGAGCTCACCATCAATGGCGACGTGAGCTGCGATGAGGCCCTGGTGCGTAAGGTGTTCATTCCGTGCAGTGGAAGGGTCAGCGGACTGACCGTGGAGGTCGGCGATCTGGTGTCGGCAGGACAGCGCCTGGCAGTCATACACAGTGAGGAGGCCGCCGACTACAACAAAGGTCTCGCCGATGCTGACGCCCAGACAAAGATGGCGCAACGCGACTATCAGATGAAGCAGGATATGCACCGCTCGGGTATGGTGTCGGACAAAGAGGTCGCCGAGGCCCGCGAGCAGCTGCTTATGACCCAGGCCGAGCACAGCCGTCTGGCGGCCGTCGCCGGCATCAACGGTTTCGGAGGCCGTGCCACGGCAACCCTGCGGTCGCCCATCAGCGGATATGTTACCGTAAAGAATATCTACAACGACAGCTATGTCAGCCAGGACAGTGGCGACGGCGGCGAGGCTCTGGAGATTGCCAACCTCAGCCGTGTGTGGGTGATAGCTGATGTCTACGAGAGCGACATCGCGAAGATACACCAGGGTGCCGCTGTTACCGTTACTACGATGGCCTATGACGGGCAGCTCTTCTACGGACATATAGACAAGGTGTACCGCGTACTTGACAGCGAGAGTAAGACGATGAAAGTGCGCATAACCCTCGACAACCGTCAGGGACTGCTGAAGCCGGGGATGTTTGCCACGGTACATGTCGCCACGGACTCCGGCAGTAAGTCCCTCTGCTGCATTCCAGCGAAGGCTGTCGTCTTCGACGGCGGTCTCGACTACGTCGTCGTCGAGGAGAGCAAAGGCCATTACCGCCGTCAGGCCGTGAAGGCGGAGCATGTGGGACAGGACTACGCGTACATCGTCAGTGGACTGCGTCCCGGTGAGCGTGTCGTGAGCAATAACGCTTTGTTAGTCTATAATACTCTTGGAAATGAATAAGTTCATTGATTTCATCATAGCATTCTCCCTTAAGCGCAAATATCTCATCCTTGTCGTCACCCTTGCCGTGATTGTCATGGGTGTGGTGAGCTTCCGTCAGACAGCTATCGATGCCTTTCCCGATGTCACCAATACGAAGGTGACCATCATCACGCAGTGGCCGGGGCGCTCTGCGGAGGAGATAGAGAAGTTCGTTACCATCCCAATAGAGATTGCCATGAACTCGGTACAGAAAAAGACCGACATACGTTCCACGACGCTCTTCGGTCTCTCCGTTGTCACGGTGTGCTTCGACGACCATGTCGACGATGAGTTCGCACGGCAGCAGGTCTACAACCTCCTGCATGATGCCGACCTCCCCGATGGCGTGGACCCCGACGTGCAACCGCTGTCAGGACCGACAGGAGAGATATTCCGTTACACGCTGCAGAGCGACAAACGGTCGGTGCGCGAGTTGAAGACCCTTCAGGACTGGGTCATAGAACGCAAGCTGCGCTCCGTTCCCGGCATCGCCGACATCGTCAGCTTCGGTGGTGAGGTGAAAACCTTCGAGGTCAGCGTCAACCCAAACCAGCTGGCCACCTATGGTGTGAGCTCCCTTGAGCTCTACCAGGCCATCGCCAACAGCAACGTCAACGTCGGTGGCGACGTCATCCAGCGCAGCTCGCAGTCGTATGTCGTCCGTGGCATAGGCCTTATCAACAACGTCCGTGAGATTGGCGACATCGTAGTGAAGAACGTCGGCGGCACACCTATCCTCGTACGTAACCTCGCCACCGTCCATGAGAGCTGCCAGCCACGTCTCGGACAGGTGGGACGCGGCAATGAGAACGACGTCGTCGAGGGCATCGTCGTCATGCGCAAGGGTGAGAACACCGAGCAGGTTATCAAAGACCTGAAGGCAAAGATTTCAGATATACAGAACGACCTGCCAAAGGACGTGAAGATAGTACCGTTCTACGACCGTGAGGACCTCGTGAACCTCGCCGTCGGCACGGTGATGCACAACGTCCTGGAGGGTATCATCCTCGTAACGCTCGTCGTGCTGCTGTTCATGAAGGACTGGCGCACAACGGTCATCGTGGCATCCGTCATCCCGCTGGCACTGCTCTTCGCGTTCATCGCCTTGCATGTCTGTGGCATGAGCGCTAACTTGCTGAGTATGGGAGCCATCGACTTCGGTATCATCATCGACGGTGCCGTGGTGATGGTGGAGGCCCTCTTCGTGGCCTTGTCGGGACAGGCGCGCACCATCGGCATGGAAGCCTTCAACCGCCGCAGCCATCTGGGAATGATACGGCAGACGGCCCGCGGCAAGGCAAAGTCGGTGTTCTTCTCCAAACTTATCATCATCACCGCCCTTCTGCCAATCTTCACCTTCCAGAAGGTCGAGGGGAAGATGTTCTCTCCGCTGGCCTACACGTTGGGCTTCGCGCTCCTTGGTGCACTTGTCTTTACGCTTACGCTGGTGCCGGTGCTGTCGTCGATGCTCCTGAAGAAGAATGTACGGGAGAAGAAGAACCGTTTCCTGAATGCCGTCTACCGCTGTGCCGATACGGCCTTCGCCTTCTGCCACCGCAACTGCCGGAAGATTATCGTCGTGGCCCTTGTCTTTATGGTGGCGGGTCTGGCCTGCTTCCGTCTCCTCGGCTCGGAGTTCCTTCCAGAGATGAACGAGGGCTCCATCTACGCCCGTGCCACGTTACCGCAGAGCGTGTCGCTGTCCCAGAGCGTGAAGCTCGCCAATGAGTTCCGCTCCATACTGCTGAAATATCCCGAGGTGAGCCAGGTGATGACACAGACGGGACGCCCCAACGACGGTACCGACGCCACGGGCTTCTATAACATAGAGCTCTTCGTGAAACTGCACCCGGAGAAAGAGTGGAAGACAGGACGCACCAAGGAACAGGTCGTCGACGATATGAACCGGCGGCTGAGCGTCTATCCCGGTATCGACTTCAACTTCTCGCAGCCTATCTCCGACAATGTGGAGGAGGCCGTCAGCGGTGTCAAGGGCGCCATCGTGGCAAAGGTCTACGGCAAAGACCTCGCCGAGAGCGAGCGTCTGGCCTGGCAGGTCTACCACACGATGAAACCTATCCGTGGCATCACCGACCTCGGCGTCATCCGTAACATGGGACAGCCGGAGCTGCAGATAGATATCGATGAGGACCGGCTGGCACGCTATGGCGTGAAGAAGGACGACGTGCAGAGCATCATCGAGATGGCCATCGGAGGAAAGGCAGCCTCACAGGTCTACGAGGATGAACGGAAGTTCAACCTTGTCGTGCGCTACGAGGAGCCGTTCCGCGACAATGCCGAGGCCATAGCGAAGATAAAGGTGCCCACGGAGGACGGGCAGATGATACCTATCGGTGAGCTGGCACAGATACGTTCCATCACCGGACCACTCATCATCTATCGCGAGAACCACAGCCGCTACTGCGCCGTGAAGTTCAGCGTCCGCGACCGCGATATGGGCTCTGCCGTCGATGAGGCGCGCGCGAAGGTGGCGAAAGCCGTCAAGCTGCCGTCGGGATATAAGATAACGTGGAATGGCGACTTCGAGAACCAGAAGCGTGCCACGGCCCGTCTGGCGCAGGTGGTGCCTATCAGCGTGCTGCTCATCTTCATCATCCTCTACATCCTCTTCGGTAATGCGCGCGATGCGGCACTCGTGCTCACCAATGTGCCGTTCGCTGCCGTGGGTGGTGTCCTCATACTCCTTGTGACACATACCAACTTCTCCATCTCGGCGGGTATCGGCTTCATATGCCTCTTCGGTATCTGCATACAGAACGGAGTCATCATGCTTATGGATATCAAACACTTCCTGCGGCACCGCTATGCGCTTCCCGAGGCCGTGACGCGCGGTATGCACTCACGGATACGCAGTGTGCTGATGACGGCGATGATGGCAACGCTCGGACTGATGCCGGCGGCTCTCAGCACCGGCATAGGCAGTGAGAGCCAGCGTCCGCTGGCAACGGTCATCATCGGAGGTCTTGTCGGTGCTACGATCTTTACGCTCTTCGTCTTCCCGCTTTTCATAGAGCGTATATACAGTCATGTGAACATAAAGAAAATAAGATAATAATCATGAACAATTCATTCACTAATCATCATCGCGTCATCGTTATGGCGGTGTTCTTCTTCTTTCTGCTGACAACGGCTACGGCGCGCAGCCGATACCTGTCGGTGAAGTTTGCCATGGCCGTCGGCCAGGAACAGAAAGAGTATGTCGATTCTGTTATGAGGGCTGAGCCGGGAGTCTTCTCGGTGTCGTGGTGCTCGCGGCACCGGATGCTTATCGTGGTATATGACCGTACGCGCACCAGCCAGCGCCACCTGCGCTGCGTCGTACGGGAGCTGTCAGACTGCAGCCGCTGTCATCAGGATAGTGCTTGCGCTATGCCTTGTATATTCATGGATGGACAGACGCATGGGCGACAGGGCTTGTTGAAAGGACTGTGAAAGAGGGCGCACGATTAGGTCCTTGCACATCTTGATATTTTTTATTACTTTTGCAGTCGGTATTGATTTTATTCTGACGATGTGGAAGAAAGGTAGAGATGTGTTTGATAATGCAAAGACGTTTGGCTGGAAAATCTTCAGGGGTACCTCGCGTGATATCCTTGCCCTTGCCGTCCCTTCCATAATAAGTAATATCACGGTGCCGCTGCTCGGCCTTGTCGACCTGACTATAGTCGGGCATATCGGCGACGCGGCATATATCTCCGCGATAGCCACGGGCTCGATGATCTTCAACATCATCTATTGGATTTTCGGGTTCCTTCGTATGGGCACCAGCGGCATCACCGCTCAGGCCTTCGGACGGAAGAGTAGGGGAGGCGTCGACAGCGTCCTGCGGCTCTCCGCCGGCATGGGCGCGGCGATAGGGCTGGCATTTGTTGTCCTACAGCCATGGGTTCTGCGGTTCATGCTCTGGGCCATGAACACCCCTGTGGAATCCGTGGTCCTGGTCACCGAATATTTCGACATCGTCGTCTGGGGCGCCCCTGCGATGTTGGCTCTCTATGCCTTCAACGGCTGGTTCATAGGCATGCAGGATACGCGTGTGCCGATGGTCATCGCTATCGTACAGAATGTGATAAACATCGTGGCCAGCATATCACTGGTCTTCCTCGCAGGTTGGAAAGTCGAAGGTGTCGCCGCCGGAACGCTCATCGCACAGTGGTCGGGACTGCTCATGGCCCTCGTGGGAGTGAGATACATAAAGAGACGAACCGCGCCGGTGTTCCGCAAGAGCTCCTCTGACGGTGAGAAGGATGTCCCGTCGACCGAAAGCGGAAAAATATCCTTTGGCAGCTTTTTCCGCGTCAACCGTGATATCTTCTTTCGCACGCTGTGTCTTGTGGCGGTGAACATGTTCTTCACTTCCGCCGGTGGAAAGCAGGGGGCACTGATCCTTGCCGTCAACGCGTTACTGATTACCCTTTATACCCTGTTTTCCTATTTCATGGATGGCTTCGCCTTTGCTGCTGAGGCCCTTTGCGGAAAATACTATGGTGCCGGCGATAAGGTAGGCTTCCAGAGGATAGTACGGCAACTGTATCTGTGGGGAGTGGTGATGGTAGTGGTCTTCACATTATTATATATGGCCGGCGGTGAGCGTTTCCTTTCTCTGCTCACCGATGATGCGAAGGTCGTCAGGGCGGCGGCAGACTATTTCCCGTGGACCCTTGCCATCCCTCTCTGTGGCGTAATGGCATTTATCTATGATGGCGTGTTCATAGGCATCACGGCAACAAGGGGTATGCTCGTCTCGTCGTTTATCTCCTCAGCTCTGTTCTTTTCCATCTTCTTCGCCTTCTCCCCGTCAATGGGAAACGGAGCCCTGTGGATGGCGTTCCTCTCGTTCCTCGCCTGCCGCGGTGCGGTTCAGCATTTCCTCCTCCAGCGCATCAATAAGATCCGAATTTAGGCTTTCAAGCAATTTGCTGCCTCCTTTGAAGTAGTACGTAGTGCCTCGGAGAGGCTGTAAGTCACTGTGACGCTTGGAGGATGGGGATAAACCCCACCCCTACATTGGGTGACAGAGGCGTCTTTCGCTTGGAGGATGGGGATAAACCCCACCCCTACATTGGGTGACAGAGGTTCTCGTAGAATGAGCGCAGCCAGATAAGCTAATGGGGGATTACACACGGTGCCTCGAAGAGGCACACTCTCAGTAACCCCAGACTAAGTGAGCGAAGCGAGCGCAGTCTGGGGGATAAATCGAAAGGAGAGTGTCAACTCAGAGCCTCGGAGAGGT
>ONDK01000016.1 GCA_900316565.1 uncultured Prevotella sp.
TGTTTGAGCGCTTTTTCAAATGCGTTCGAAGAACGCATCCCCCAGTTATATCGTGCCTTTGTTTTAAAGACCTCTAAAAGTTTGCTGCAAAGGTACGGATTAAAAACGGAAAAACCGGATATCAGCATTCGGTTTTTGGATTTATTAAATGTATTTCGATGCCGGCCCCTTCGGAGTCGGTGCCCATAGGCGGGTTGAGTTTCGTTATCCTCATGTCGATGGCGGTGATGGCAGGGAAGGTTGTCAGCAGTCTTGCAGAGATGTTCCCGGCAAGCTTCTCCAGAAGTTTTACCGGACGCGCGGCTTCTTCCTTTATCACCTTTAAGACGGATGCATAGTTGAGTGTGTCATCGACATCATCGCTCTCCATAGCCTTTTGGAACGGATAGTCCATGCGTATGTCGATGATAATGTCGTTGCCGACGACGCGCTCCTGTTCCATGACGCCTATGGGCGAATGGAACCGAAGTCCTTTTAGGAAAACGGAATGTCTGCTCTCTTCTCTCATTATCAGAGTTTATTCATATTTTTTTAGCGCACGTTCCACACCGTTCTTCCATGTGTTGATGCTCTCGTCCTTCAGCTGCAGGGAGCTGACGAGCTTTATGACGTGGTCGATAGGCATACGGTAACGGAGCACACCCGAGATAAGCTTGGCGTAGTTCCAGTATTCTGGGTTGAACTTCTCGCTCAGACCCTCTACAGTGGTCTTGTAGCCACGCTTGTTCTCGAACTGGAAATCGTAACGGTGGGTGCCGTCAGCATTGGTCTGCTTGATGATTTTTCCTTTGGTGACGCTCTTCGGGAGCAGTATGCCCTCGTCGTCGTCCTGCAGACCGGTGAATATCTCGTAAGGATAGCCGTTGAGCAGTCCTACAAAGGCCACCCACTTGTCCTTGTTGTTCTGGAAACGTACCACGTCGCACTCCAGTTCCTGTGGTCTGTTTTCCACGACCTGTGTGCGTACGTCGTTTGATGGAGCATAGTAATTGGAACGCTCCAGAATGGCATAAATGTCGTCGGCCGACAACTTTCCGTTGCTGGCGGCTTCCTTGGCGGCGATGGTCTGTGCCACACGGTGCCGCATATCGTCGGGTGTGCGGTCTATAATCTCACCTTCTGCGTCCTGCTTTGCGAACTTCTCCACCCACACGCGGGCAGCCTCTTCGTCGCCACCGAAATATTCGAGTGTGGCCTTGTAAGCCTCTTCTGAGGTATAGGTCTTCATTTCTTCCATTTTTCTTTTTGATGATAATTATTCTGCGAAAGTACAAATTGTTTTCCGAAACAGAAAACTTTTTATTAATTTTGTGGCGTAAAATTTCTAAAAATGGAGACTCTTAACAAAAGAAGAAGTATAAGAAAGTATTCCGGCCGTGAGGTCAGCGATGAACTGCTGGACCGTTTGCTGCTGGAAGCAGAGAGGACGCCGACCATGGGCAACCTCCAACTGTATTCTGTCGTGGTAACCCGCAGCGAGGAGACGAAACGCCGGCTGGCACCGGCACATTTCAACCAGCCAATGGTCATGGGTGCTCCCGTGGTGCTGACGTTCTGTGCCGACTTCCGGAGGACGAGCCTATGGGCTGAGAACAGGAAGGCTGAGCCAGGCTATGATAATTTCCTCAGTTTCATGAATGCCGCCACCGACGCCCTTCTCTACTGTCAGACGTTCACCAATCTCGCTGAGGAGGCAGGACTGGGCACGTGCTTCCTTGGCACCACCGTCTACATGCCGCAAGAGATAATAAAGGTTCTGCAGCTGCCGCGTCTCGTCATGCCGGTGGCCACGCTCACCGTCGGCTGGCCTGATGAGAACCCGTCGCAGAGCGACCGTCTGCCTTTGGAGAGCGTCGTCCACAAGGAGGCATACCATGACTATACTCCCTGCGACATCGACAAGTACTATTCCCTAAAGGAACAGCTTCCGGAGAACAAGCACTTTGTTGAGATAAACCATAAGGAGACGCTTGCGCAGATCTTCACCGATATCCGGTATACCAAGAAAGACAACGAGGCGATGTCGAAGACTTTGCTTGACGCCCTTCGGCAGCAGGGATTTCTGGATTAGTGCCTGAAAAAGATACAGTATGTCGTTGTCAATTCCATATTCTGCGGACGGCCACAAGGGCCGCGCCCTGCAGTTGTCGGAATCCACCGATAAGAATATCGCTTGATTGACTTTCCAACATCCCCTCCATTCGGAGGGGCTTGGGGAGGCCTTTTGGAGGAGGCTTATTCGTTCATCGTACCGCAGTAAGGGCAGCGGCCTTTGCGGTGGAGTTTTGCTCCGCAGTTTCCGCAGATATAAGTGTCGCGGTGATGTCGGAAGTAGACTTTTATGGCTAAGAAGATATAGGCGATGAGGAGCGGGTAGCCTATATAATATAATGTGGAGATAGAGAAAACTATGTAGTCGACGGCACATACCGCACCCAGTCCACAGAGATACCAGAACGCATCATCGAACTTCAGCAGCCTGCGTGTGTCGTCAACGGCGGCGATGCCTACTATGAGCATCGCCCATACTGAGACGAGGAATATCTCTATCGGCCACGGCTGTGAGAACGGGTTCAGCGTGGGATGGAAATAGAACTGTCGCCACGTCTCCGGTGCAAAGTTCTGGATTGTGGCATAGAAGGTGGCACTGGATGCCACAATGAGTGCCAGCAGAGTGGGGTAGAAGGAGTTGATATCGTTGAAGTGTACTATCCGTGAGTTGCGTCGCATGAGTTTCCGTGCGATGTATCCCACTATGATGATAGAGATGACGATGAGGAAGATGATGAGATGCCGGTCGGAGAATGTCGAGATGAACTGCGATATAGGGTCGTCAGGGTCCACCTTGGCCAGCAGTTCCTTCTCATGCGCCCATCCCAGTTGGTACTGCTCGCTGACGACCTGCACCCATACTGAGTCGACGCTGTCCTTGGAAAGGATGCGTATGTCGGTAACGGCGATCCTGGAGTCCTTCTTTATGGCGAAGGAGTCGACCATCATATCGCTGACGACCTCCTCAGGCTGCTGTGCGGTGAGCTCCAGCGAGTCAGCTCGTACTATGAAGTTGAATCCCACATTGTAATGGTGCTTCAAGGAGAAGTCGGCCGAGTCCTGCTGTTCCTTGGTGAGGGAGTCGAGTTGTGCCTGCGTCAGCGTGTCGGCAAACCGTGTGGAGTCGGGGATTTGGAACCGGCTTGGCGTGCGCCGGTTGTAGCATCCCGTGGTGAGCACGACGGCAAGGAACAACAGTATGATGTGGTATTTCTTCATAAATATATTTATTCTGCGTAGATATTCATTTGACACTCGTCGCATTTGAATTCCAACCGGAAACGCCGTCCGTCGGGAAGCTGCAGTGATAGTGGCTCGTGCCATTGCGGACGTTTACCGCCACGGCGGACACAGTAGCCGAGGCTGTAGCGCAGACAATGACGGCACTGCATGACGAGAGGCTCTTTAGGCTCCTTTATCTCAAAGGCCTGACGGATGTCCTTCCCGCCCTCTTCCTCGTAGAATCTCACCGCCTCCTGGTTGGAGATGTTATACAGATAAGGAAACTGTGAATATTCCGGTTGCCAGGTAAGGCTTATGTCTTTTCCAGAAGAAGTTTCTTTATAGTGTGATGTGTCAGTCTGTGCCTTCCAGAAAGCTGATTTCTGCATCTTCTCTTTCAGATCGTCTATGGCACTGCGCCGTAGTTCTGCGAGCAAGCTGCTGGGAATGAAGTATCTGTCGGCATTTCCGATGATGTCTATTGTCTCCGCCTCAAATATCGTAGTACCGAGTTTAGCCAGCTGCCTTTCGATATTCTCCCGTTGCGGCTTGCGTGCTTCCTGATGGCCGAAGACCGCCGTGGCATGACCGGCGCAGCCGGCGAGCATGCTGAAGTGCTCTCTGATGTCCTCCGGGAGCGTGGCACGGAGCGAGAAACCGCCGTCAGTTGTGCCGAAGGTGAGGACTACGGGAATGCGTCTTTCCGATGTCTTGCCTCCAAGAACTTTCTCGAAGGCCTGGTCGTTGTTGCGGTACAACCCCACGCCCGCCTTGATGCCGTGTGGCATTTTGAAGGGATAGAGACGGTTGCCGACGGCGCGGTTTACGCGGAACCCCTCCAACTCATGCTCCGCATTGATGAAGCACAGACCGTCGCCGTTGGCGAAAGCCGCTGTTCCGGCAACGTTGAACGAGTCGCGGCGCACCTCCTTGACATGTCCCACGAACTCTCCCAATGCCTTTGGCGTGTCGGGTGAGAAGATGTCAGGCTGACGTCCGTTGAGAAAGTATGTGGTGTATCCCCTGTTAAAGGTCTTCCTGAGACTCGGCGTGAAGAAATACCTCACCTTGCCTATGGACTCGCGGCAGTATTCCTCCGGCTTCTGCTCTATTATCTCGTTGAGCTTCTGACTATAGGCCGATACGACGTTCTTGACATACCCGGCATCCTTTAGGCGCCCTTCTATCTTGAAGGCACACGCTCCGGCAGCAGCCAGCGCACCGAGGTTGTCGATCTGACACATATCCTTCAGCGATAGGAGATGACGTCCGTGCTCTATGACGCGTCCGTCGGCGTCTTTAAGGTCGAACTTTAGACGACAGAACTGTGCACACTCACCTCGGTTTGCAGAACGTCCGAAGCAGTGCTGCGATGCATAGCAGATACCAGAATAGCTCACGCAGAGGGCACCGTGGACGAAGACCTCCAGCTCCATGTCGGGGACAGCGTCGTGGATGTCCTTTATCTCCTCTGCCGACAGCTCACGGGCCAGTACGGCGCGTTCGAAGCCCTGCCGTTGCAGCCACCTCACCTTGTCGGCCGTCCGCGTGTCGCATTGCGTGCTGGCGTGGAGACTGATAGGCAACTGCTCTTCGCGGATGAGGCTGAGGAGTCCCATGTCCTGCACGAGCAACGCGTCGACGCCTATCGCCGCCAGCCGCCGGACGAGAGCCATGGTCTCGTCGAGTTCCTTGTCGTAGATGATGGTATTGACGGTGACGTGGACCTTTGCGCCAAACTGATGGGCATAGTCGCAAAGGCACGCTATGTCGTCGGTACTGTTGCCTGCCGCCGCCCGTGCTCCGAAATGTGATGCACCGATGTAAACGGCGTCGGCACCGCTGTCGATGGCAGCCATTCCACATTCCAGGTCTTTCGCCGGAGCAAGTAGTTCGAGCGTCTTCATCGTACTTTCAGTAGTTTATAGTGTATGAATGATGTTGTGCTTATTTTATCTTGTTGATGTTGAACGGTGTCTTCTGGTAGACGTAATAGTTTATCCAGTTTGCGAAAAGCAGGTTGGCGTGTGCGCGCCACGTTACAAGAAAGCCTTTCTTCGGGTCATCCTCTAAATAATAATGTAAAGGCAGACCGACATCGCTGCGCTTCCCGATGTCGCGCTTGTATTCTTTGTCAAGCGTGTCGGGAGCATATTCCAGATGACCGGTGATGAAGAAGTCGCGACCGTTGCGGGCCATGACCATCGACACACCGCTTTCCGGTGACTCGGCGATGATGCTGAGCTCCTTGACTTTCTCAATATCACTGCGGTGAACTTCCGTGTGGCGGCTCTGTGGCATACGGAAATCGTCGTCGAAACCACGGAAGATGGGCAGACGTGGACGCAGCGGCCGTGTGGGGAAGATGCCGAACATCTTCCGGTTAAGTTGGTATTTTGGTATATTGTAGAAATGATACAGCCCTGCCTGCGCTGCCCAGCAGATATATAATGTGGACTGTACGTGCGTGCGGGCCCAGTCGAATATCTTCACGATTTCATCCCAGTACTCCACATCCTCGAAGCGCATCTGCTCCACGGGGGCACCGGTAACGATCATTCCGTCGTAGTTCTCCTTGGCTATCTCGTCGAAGTCCCTGTAGAACATCATCATGTGTTCTATTGGTGTGTTCTTTGGTGTATGGCTCTTGAGTTTCATGAACCTGATGTCTATCTGCAAAGGCGTGTTGGAGAGCAGACGTATGAGGTCGGTCTCGGTAGTTATCTTCAGTGGCATGAGGTTCAGAATGACGATGCGCAGTGGACGGATATCCTGCTTGTGGGCACGATTTTCGTCCATGACGAAGATATTCTCTCGTTTGAGAATGCTTATTGCGGGAAGCTGATGTGGTAATCTTAATGGCATATTACTCCTTTCGCTAATTTCTTTGCAAAGTTAAACAAAAAGGCGGATATAACAAAAAAGGATACCGATTTACTTTCGGTATCCTTTTAAATATTAAGAAAAGTTGTGTTTACCAGAGCTGCAGACGCTCACTCTCAGGGATGTACATCTTGTCCTTAGGAGTAACGTTGAATGCTTTGTACCATGCGCCGATGTGTGGAAGAGCTCCGTCGACACGCCACTTGCCCAGTGCGTGTGGGTCGCTCTTGACGCGGCTACGAATCTCCTGCTCAGTGATGTTGGATGCCCAGACACCGGCGTAGGCGAGGAAGAAACGCTGGTCAGGGGTGAAGCCGTCCCAGTTCTTGAGCTGCTTGTCCTTAGTGGCGTTCTTGTAGGCGTTGAAGGCCACCTGAAGGCCTCCGTGGTCAGCGAGGTTCTCACCGAGGGTGAACTCACCGTTGGCATGCAGTCCCGGCAGCACCTGTATGCTGTCGAAGAACTGTGCGTACTGCTTGGCACGCTTCTCGAAGCCCTTGGCGTCAGCGGCTGTCCACCAGTCCTTGAGGTTTCCGTCAGCATCGTACTGACGGCCCTGGTCGTCGAAACCGTGAGTCATCTCGTGTCCGATGACAACACCTATCGCTCCGTAGTTGAAAGCCTCGTCGGCCTTAGGGTCGAAGAACGGATACTGGAGGATACCTGCCGGGAAGCAGATCTCGTTGGTGGTAGGATTATAGTATGCGTTGACGGTTTGCGGAGTCATGAACCACTCGTCCTTGTCGACAGGTTTGCCGGCCTTGTGCTCTATCTCGTAGTCGTTGGCGAACTTGCGGCAAGCCAGTACGTTGTCATAATATGACTTTGAAGGGTCTATGGTCAGTGCGCTGTAGTCCTTCCATTTGTTAGGATAGCCCACCTTAACATAGAACTTGTCGAGCTTCTTGTGGGCGTTGGCCTTTGTCTCAGCGCTCATCCAGTCCTGTGCGTCGATGCGCTGACCGAGAGAGATCTGCAAGTTCTTGATAAGGTTCTCCATAATCTTCTTTGAACTTTCCGGGAAGTAACGCTTGCAGTAGATACGGCCGAGGGCCTCACCCATCTGTCCCTGTACCTGATTTGTGGCGCGCTTCCACAGAGGATAGTCCTCCTTACGCCCGGAGATGGTACGTCCGAAGAAGTCGAAGTTGGCCTCGCGTATCTCATCGGTGAGGTATGAGGCTGATGACATGATGACATCCCACTCCATGGCAGCCTTCAGCTCGTCGGAGGTCTGCAGTGCAGCGAGGGTGTTTATACCCTCGAAGAATTTCGGCTGGCCTACGACAACCTCCTGGAGGTCGGCCGACTTAATGCCTTCAGCATTGGCGATAGCCTCGAAGTTGATGTTCGGATAGTCCTCCTTAAACTCCTTCAGACTCATCTTGTTGTAGTTAGCCTGCGGGTCGCGGAGCTCGGTGTTTGACTTGGAGATGAGTGCCAGCGCAGTCTCTGAGCGGAAGATGGAGTTGGCCTTAGACTCTGCTTGTGCGTCGCTGAAGCCATAGAGCTTGAACATACGTGCTATGTGCTTCTTAAAAGCCTCACGGATGGCTACCGTCGCAGAGTCGCTGTTGACATAATAGTCGCGCTCACCGAGGGTCAGTCCACCCTGTCCGAGGTTCATGATGTTCATTGTGACGTTCTTCTCGTCGGCCCCGAAACCGAAGCCATAAGGGAGACCGTACTCGAACGGTGCGCTCTCGAGCTGGATCTTCTTCAGTTCGGCGATGCTCTTCGCTGCTTCTATACGGTCGAGGAGCGGCTTTACCGGAGCGATGCCAGCTTTGTTGCGGCTGTCAACGTCGAGGGCGAGTTTGTAGAAGTCGGAGAGCTTCTGCTCAAGAGAACCCTTGGCATAACCTTTCTTTTTCTTCAGCTCGTTGAGGATAGAGTTGATACGTTTGTTGTTGTCCTCCTGCAGCTGGTCAAAGCTGCCGAAACGGCTGTAAGCAGCAGGAAGAGGGTTGAGTTTTTGCCAACCGCCAGTGGCGAACTGGTAAAAATCATCCTGCGGACGCACGTTCTTGTCGAAGTTCTTTGCGTCCAATCCCGACTTGTTCTGAGCCATGCCGGCAACCGGCATTGCGGCGATCATAACAATGGGAATGATTCTTTTCATGTTCATTTTTTATTTGTTTTTAATTGGTGTTTGTTCTTTATTTATAATTGATGGGGAATAGACGCCAGGACAAAAGTGTGCAAATGCAGTGTGTTCCATGCGAATCTAACTGCTGGTGCTATTGTCCTGAGCTCATACCGCAACTCATCCTATTCCGGCATTTACTCCGCCTTCAGTGTCTCGAGGTCCTCGGAGAGCTTAAACCATCGCTCGTTCTCTTCGTCCAAAGCCCGTTTCGTGTCAGTATACTCTGTTACAAGTTCCATCTTCGAGGCGTTCTCAGGTTTCATGAACAGTGTGTCGAGTTCCTTGATGCGTGCTTCCATCGTTGCGATTTTCTTCTCGCACGACTCCAAATCGCGCATAGCCTTGCGTATCTTTTTTTGTTGCGCCTTATGGGCTTCATAGGAGAGACGACCACCGGAAACGTTGTCGGAAGGTGCGTTCATGGCTTGTGCCGTGGCAGAGGAGTTCTTCTGCTCGCTCCGTGTGGCCTCCTGGCCCGCTGTAGCGGTATTCCCTTCAACGGCCTCGCTTATGGTCTCAGCGTTGTGGGCACGAAGATAGTCGTAGATGCCTCCCAAGTGTTCACGGACATGACCGCCACCAAATTCGTAGACCTTAGATACGAGCCCGTCGAGGAAGTCGCGGTCGTGGCTCACGATGATAGCGGTGCCGTCGAAGGCACGTATAGCCTCTTTCAGCACATCCTTCGATGGCATGTCGAGGTGGTTGGTAGGCTCGTCGAGGATGAGCAGGTTGACAGGCTCAAGGAGCAGCCGTATCATTGCCAGACGGCTGCGCTCACCGCCTGAGAGCACCTTGACCTTCTTTTCTGACGTCTCTCCTCCGAACATGAAAGCTCCCAGGAGATCGTTTATTTTCAACCGCATCTCGCCCGTAGCCACGCGGTCTATGGTCTCGTAGATGGTCAGGTCCTCGTCGAGGAGCTGCGCCTGGTTCTGTGCGAAGTAGCCTATCTCGACGTTGTGGCCTATCTTCAGTTTACCGGTGTACGGTATCTGTCCCATGATGCATTTCACGAGAGTTGACTTTCCCTCACCGTTCTTTCCCACGAAGGCCACCTTCTCGCCGCGTTTGATGGTCAGCGTGACGTCGGAGAATACCGTGTGGGAACCGTAATCCTTGCGGACGTTCTCGCAGATGACGGGATAGTCGCCCGAACGGAGGCATGGCGGGAACTTCAGATGCATGACCTTATTGTCGACCTCATCGACTTCTATGGGCACAATCTTCTCCAGCTGCCGGATTCTCTGCTGTACCTGCACGGCCTTTGTGGCCTGATAGCGGAAACGCTCTATGAAAGCTTTCGTGTCGGCGATCTCCTTCTGCTGGTTCTCGTAGGCCCGCAGCTGCTGTTCACGGCGCTCCTTGCGCAGGACGACGTACTGGTCGTATTTCACCTTGTAGTCTTCTATATGACGGCAGGTGATCTCCAGCGTGCGGTTGGTCACATTATTTATAAAAGCACGGTCGTGACTGACGAGGACTACGGCCTTGGCGAAATTCTGAAGGTACTGCTCCAGCCACTGTATGGACTCTATGTCGAGGTGGTTCGTGGGCTCGTCGAGGAGCAGTACGTCGGGCTTGCGGAGCAGAATTTTTGCCAGTTCAATACGCATACGCCAGCCACCGGAGAACTCCTTCGTCGGACGGTCGAAATCGGAACGCTCGAAGCCAAGTCCGATAAGCGTCCTCTCCATGGCGGCCTCGTAGTTGTCGCCACCCATCATCATGTAGCGTTCGTGCTCCTCTGTGAACTTCTCGACGAGCTGGTTGTAGCTGTCGCTCTCATAGTCTGTACGCTCAGCCATCTCCTTTTCCATGCGGTGGAGACGTTCCTGGACCTTTGTGGTATCGGAGAAAGCCTTGCGGGTCTCCTCACGTACGGTGGTGTCATCGGCCAACTTCATCACCTGAGGAAGATAGCCGATGGTCGTACCGGTGGGAACGGACACCTCTCCGGATGTCGGTTTCTGCAGCCCGCAGAGGATCTTGAGCATTGTCGACTTCCCGGCACCATTCTTTCCTACCAAAGCTATGCGGTCCTTGTCGTTGATGACGAACGAAACGTTTGTGAACAACGGCTTTGCCGAAAATTCAACAGTTAAATTGTCTATTGAAACCATGTTTGTTTTAAATATCATGCAAAGTTACGAAAAACGTTTTGTATGACAAAAAAATAGGCTGGAAAACGGTTTTCTTTGATTTGTATGATGTTTGTTTGTTCTATTTATAAAGAGTAACGGCACGCAGATGTAGACTACAGACCGCGAGCCTTCCATATCCTTTCCTTGGCGGCGTTGATTTCCTGGAACTTCTTTTCCGCAGCCTTGCGCACGTCGTCTCCTAGCGCTGCGACACGGTCGGGGTGATGCTTGAGGGCCATCTGACGGTAGGCGGCACGGACCTCCTTGTCAGTGGCATCCGGGCTGACACCCAACACCTTGTAGGCGTCGTCAAGAGAGCCCCCGGAGCTGCTGCCGTTGTCGAGGTGGAGCATAGACTCCACATCCTCACGGCTAAGTTTCAGGTATATGCCAATCTCACGGATTGCCGCCACCTCCTCTGTGGAGACAGTGCCGTCGGCACGTGCTATGAGGACAAGGAAGTTGATGAGCTGCAGACGCGTGGAATAGTCCATGTGCATGTTCATCTCCACGCAAGCCTGACGGATAGTCTCCTTGATCTGAGACGGGGAATATCTTTTCTGTTGTTCAAATAATTTCATAAGGATATCATTACCCTGGAGAGCTGCCTCCTCTCCGAAACTCTGGCGGAGAAACTGACGGACGAACTCCATCTCGGAATGCATTATCCGACCATCGGCCTTGATAATGTAGCTGGCAAGTACCAACATGGAAAATAGAAAGGAGTTGCGGTCGCCGCGTCGGGTGTTGTTCTCGGTGAAGCCGTTGCTGTACTGGCTGTTACTGTTGTAGTAATGATAATCGTCAGTGCTGCGCTTGCTGCCGCCAGTGTGCCTGTTATATCCAGAGAATCCATCAGATCCATTGTCAGAAGGGCCTTCAGATGCACTGTCTATCATACTTCCTATGCAGAAACCGGCCAGTCCTCCGAGTACACTGCCTGTAAGAATCCAACCAAGAAATCCTCCTATCCATTTTGCTATTGCCATAGTCGTTTTGTATTAATAATTCATAGATGCTCTGGAATGTCTTATCCAGAGCCTTATCCGATAATGTCGTCATAAGACATGAACATATAATCAAGTCAGGATGATGCCCGACCATCATCATGTTGCAAACATTGTGCCAATAGAATCCGGCAGGCATATTATATATATAATGTAAAGGCGCCTCCCAGTGTCCAAGTATTCTCACCTTCGTTTAATGTCACTATGACGCCCGCATTCACAGGTCCTTGTAGTCAGGGATGGCGGACAGAAAGAAATATTTCTGGTTGTCATAGTCCATCTTGCACGCGTATGTCTGCAAGCCATTGCTGACCACAAGGTAGTCGACATGCAGAAGAAGGTTGTAAGCGCTTATTTGGTCGAACACCTTCTGTGTCAGTGAAATGGATGGAGCCTTGTATTCCACTATCATCCGCGGACGGAGATGAATGTCGTACAACACACTGTCGGCGCGGACGGTCTTGTCGCCGATGCGGAGCTGTACCTCGTTGGAGAGCAGAGTAGGGGGATAGCCTTTGAGTTCGGTAAGATAATGAATGAAATGCTGGCGGACCCATTCCTCAGGTGTAAGGGCTATGAACTTCCGGCGGAGTATGTCGAAGATCTGGTCGCGTCCGTCTTTCCGTCTGACGCTAATATTATAAGGTGGAAGGTTCAATGCCTGCATTTTTTCGTTTGTTTCGTTTTGTTTTATAGTCTTTTTGTTGTAACTTTGTCTGCAAAGTTAATGTAAAAGGGCGAAACGCCAAAGAAAACAGATAAAATAATATGCCAGCAAAGAGCGGATTGACTTTTCAGCAAATAATGACCGACTTGAAAGCACGGAAGTTTGCGCCGGTCTACATCCTTATGGGTGAAGAGTCTTACTTCATTGATAAGATTTCGGACTTTATACAGGACAATGCTCTGAGCCCGGAGCAGCGCGACTTCAACCAGACTGTCGTTTATGGCGCAGACACAACGGCAATGAAGATCGCCGACCAGGCCCATCAGTTTCCGATGATGGCGGAGCATCAGGTCATCATCGTCAAGGAGGCACAGGCCATCCGCTCTCTGGACCCCCTGGAGAAGTACCTCAAAAATCCCGTAAAATCAACCATCCTCGTATGGTGTTACAAAAACGGCAAAATTGACGCAAGAAAAAAGGTCGTCGCTTTGGCCAAGGCCGTCGGCGTGGTCTTCGAGAGCAACAAGCTCCGCGACTATCAGCTTCAGCCGTTCATCAGCAACTACCTTAAGGGTCGGAAGGCCTCCATAGAGGAGAAGGCCTCAAGGATGATCGCCGACCATGTGGGCTCTGACCTCAACCGGCTCACCTCCGAACTCGACAAGGTGCTCATCAGCCTGCCTACTGACGACCGCCGGATAACTCCTGAGATAGTGGAGAGGGAGATAGGGGTGAGCAAGGACTTCAATGCCTTCGAGCTCCGCGACGCCATCGTTCACAAGAATGTCTTCAAGGCTAACCAGATAATAAAATATTTCGACGAGAACCCCAAGGCCGGTTCCATCTATTCGTTCCTGCCTATGCTTTTCGGCTTTTTCCAGAACATGATGGTTATATACTACACTCCGCAGAACAAAACCGAGAACGACATCGCCAAGGCTTTGGATATGAAAAGCTCATGGGCGGCGCGCGACTATCTGGCAGGCATGAGAAACTATACAGCGCGTAAGACGATGGACATCATTTCGAAGATACGCGAGATTGATGCCAAGAGCAAAGGAATAGAAAACCCGAATACGGAGGCCGGTGACCTGATGAAGGAACTGCTTTTCTTCATCCTTCATTAGCCCATTTTAAGTTGCTTCTAAATATTTTACAAATCATATAGCATCTGTACCGTGATACAAATTCTGTCTTGCGGGGTGGGGGTGAAGGCAAATACAGCACAGATGAGGGGTTGTTCGAATTGGTGTAAATATTTTTCCTCCTCTCTGTTTCTTCATTTTTCGCTTCATTTTTCGACTTCTTTGAACACCACTGTCCGACTCCTGAAATGAGGCTGTTCCCAGGTAGAATTATTTTGTACGTGGAAAAGTCTCTAAAAAGTTCAAAACGGGGGTAGGAGAGTGCACCTATGGCACCCTTTTTCCGTCCGGAGAAGCCCTGGAATTCCAAAATCAGTCAGAAACGAGCCGGTTTTCCAATCTCTTTTGAACCGTTTTCTGGCATTTCCTGACATGGTCTTTTTGGCATAAACGACTGTAAATAGGAGGCTTAACCTCAAAATGCAGGCCTCATTTTTCCGTCATTTGCAGCCACCTGACCACCTTTCCGGAAATAAGCGAAAAACGCCGGAAATGAAGAGACAGCGAGAAAAGGAATTTAGAGTTCACAATTTTTAGCATTTACAAAACCGATTTGGAAAACTAAAGATGTAAATTTACAACACAAAACAAAATTAAATAGAATATAATAATAATACATGTAAACTACACATACACCTCTAAATTTACATAAGCAAATCAAAAAGTTAACGCGCTCATAATGCTTTTGTATGAATATACGTTCACTTTTTAAATGTATATATCGCTGAGAGCCAGTGTCTTATTAGCTTTAGTAGCAAAAATGACCGATATTTTCAGTCCTCTAAAATGTTAAACCTGCATATAAGTAAGCTAATTATAGAAGTCAGCACCTAAACCTCTGTTTAAAGCCAGTTAGTTATGAAAAAGCCCTTTATAAACCCTTTGTAAAAGAAATGTACGGAAAACAGGACTTTATGTTTGTAAATCTAAATTGCACATCTATTTATTTTGTTTTGTAAAATATCACCTTTAGAGATTTAAATATGTAGATTTTAAAATTCTTTTCTTTTCGTTTGGTGTTCTAAATATTTCTCTTTACCTTTGTAAAATCATAAAAACAACGGATCAACTAAAGAATATTTAGAGTTATGAGTTTTAAAGACCGGATAGAAGAGCTTAGACAGCACCAGCATGTCAATCGTCAGATGTTCGCCGAGTTTCTCGGAATCTCTCCCGCAACACTGAGCAGTATCATCACAGGGAGGACGAAGGCAACCCTCAACACCATCATGGCCATAAAGAGCAAGTTCCCCAATCTGAACTATGGTTGGCTTATCGACGGCGTAGGTCCAATGTTCAATGACGAGGAGGCACCGGAGACCTCCAAGTCCTCATCCGATACCACCGCCACTCCTGACGGAGAAGGGCTACTCGACTTCGGCTCTGCTACAGGCTCAGACATGAGCAGCGGTGATTTTGTAAATAATATTCATCAGCCATATACTACAGAGAGCAGTGCCAAACCAGCCACTTCTGCTTCAGATGGCAGGAACTTCCAGTCTGCAGGTTCCGTCCCCTCTGGCAAGGCCAATATAGTTGTTCCGAAAATTATTAACAACATACACCATTCCGTAGCCCAGATTTTGGTCATATACGACGACCAGACCTGCGAGACCTTTGTGCCCAAGAAATCGTAAAAGCGAATCTTCCGGTCAACGACTCTAAACTTCCCATTAGTACCCGATCAACATCCACCACACGATACGAATGTTTTTTCTTTATTTCTGTAAACACTCCGCTAATCATCTATAGCCAGCTGCTATAAAAGTCAAGCCATTTATGCTTACGACCGTAAAACTTCCGATACCTACCATTGCCAACATAATAAAATGGATAATAACAAAATTGAAGTTTATGGAGTAAACCTTCCGGCTACTACCATTGCTAACCACCCAATAAGTTAAACAATTTCTGTTTAGTACAGTAAACCCTTTCATAATGAAATAAAAACTCCTTTCTTCCTTTGTTGTTTCGCAGCTTTCCCTTAACTTTGCATACTCAATTCATAAAGCATAGTATTATGAGCATTAGAGAGGCAATAAAGCACAAGATACTTATTCTTGACGGCGCCTTAGGCACCCTGATACAAGCCTACGGACTGACGGAGGAAGACTTCCGAGGCAGTCTCACCTTGCCGAGTATCATCACCTTCAAGGGTAACAATGACATGTTGAACATCACCAAGCCCTCCGTTATCGAAGACATCCACCGCCGTTATCTCCGTGCCGGTGCCGACATCATCGAGACCAACACCTTCTCCTCCCAGCGCATCTCCCAGGCCGACTACCACCTTCAGTCCATGTCCCGCGAGATGGCCCTTCGTGGGGCTCGGTTGGCCAGACGGTGTGCCGACGAGTTTTCCACTCCGGAGTGGCCCCGCTTTGTCGCCGGTTCCATAGGACCCACCAACCGCACCCTGTCGATGAGTCCTGATGTCAGCGACCCGTCTAAGCGCGATATGACCTATGATGAACTCTTCACTGACTACTGCGAGCAGGCCGGTGCGCTGATAGAAGGCGGCGTCGACACATTACTTATCGAGACAATCTTCGACACCCTTAACGCAAAGGCCGCCGTCGATGCCTGTATGACAGAGATAAAGCAAGCAGGCCGCGACGTGCCCATCATGCTCTCCGTAACCGTCAACGACCTTGCCGGCCGCACCTTGTCGGGGCAGACCCTCGAGGCGTTCCTTGCCTCCATGTCGTCATACCCCATCTTCTCCATCGGTCTGAACTGTTCTTTCGGCGCTTCCCAGATGAAGCCCTATATAAAAGAGCTTGGTGAGAAGGCACCATACTATATCAGCGCCTATCCTAATGCAGGAATGCCCAACGAACTTGGCCAGTATGACGAAACCCCCGACACCATGATACCCCAGATAGCCGAGTTCATCGACGAAGGCCTTGTGAACATCATCGGCGGATGCTGCGGTACCACCGACGAGTTTATTGCCCGTTACGTCCCCATAGCCGATGGAAAGACTCCTCATAGTCCCGCACCCCCCTACGACCACATGCTCCTTTCCGGCCTCGACATCCATGAGGTGCCCAACAGCGGAGTGGGAAAGGTCGCTATATATAATAATGTGGGCGAGCGGTGCAATGTTGCCGGAAGCCGCAAGTTCCTCCGTCTTATCAATGAGAAGAAATACACCGAAGCCCTGAACATCGCCCGCAAGCAAGTTGACGACGGAGCCCTTGTCATCGATGTCAACATGGATGACGGCCTCCTCGACGCCAAGGCAGAGATGGTCCACTTCCTGAATATGGCCATGTGCGAGCCCGACATAGCCAGGGTGCCCATCATGATCGACTCATCGAAGTGGGACGTCATCACAGCCGGACTGAAATGTATCCAGGGCAAAAGCATCGTCAACTCCATATCCTTGAAGAACGGTGAGGACGAGTTCCTCAGCCATGCCCGCGACATCATGCGCTACGGTGCCGCCGTCGTTGTCATGTGCTTTGACGAGAAAGGTCAGGCCACGACCTACGACCGCAAGATAGAGATAGCAGAGCGCGCCTACCACCTGCTCGTCGACAAGGCAGGCATGAACCCCTACGACATCATCTTCGACCCAAATATCCTATCCATCGCCACCGGAATAGCGGAGCATGACAACTATGCCGTCGACTTCATCCGCGCCACACGCTGGATACGTACCAACCTGCCCGGAGCCCATGTCAGCGGTGGCGTGTCGAACCTCTCCTTCTCCTTCCGTGGCAACAACTATATCCGTGAGGCCATGCACGCCGTCTTCCTCTATCATGCCATTCAGAACGGCATGGACTTCGGCATCGTGAACCCCGCCACGAAGGTAGCCTATAACGACATCCCGGCCGACGAACTGAAAATCATAGAGGACGTCGTCCTTAACCGCCACACAGAAGGTGAGAGCGAAAGTCCTCAGGAACGTCTTATAGAGCTGGCCGGCGAGATTGCCGAGCGTAAAGCTGCGGAAAAAGCCGGAAAGGACGGCAAGGCTGCCGGTCCTGTACCGGCCCCCTCTGAGTCCTGGCGTCAGGAGTCCGTCGAGGACCGTCTGAAATACTCCCTCCGAAAGGGACTTACCGAATACCTCCATGCCGACATCGACGAGGCGCTGGCCAAATACCCCCATGCCGTCGACATTATACAAGGTCCGCTGATGGACGGCATGAATGAGGTGGGAGAGCTCTTCGGTGCCGGAAAGATGTTTCTGCCGCAGGTCGTCAAGACTGCCAGGACGATGAAGGCCGCCGTGGAACTGCTCACGCCATTCATGGAGGCCGAGAAGGCGGAGGGTACGGTAAGTGCCGGAAAGGTACTCCTCGCCACCGTGAAAGGCGATGTACATGACATCGGAAAGAACATTGTAGGCGTCGTCATGGCCTGCAACAACTATGAGGTCATAGACCTCGGCGTGATGGTCCCCGCCGACCAGATAGTCAGGAAGGCCAAGGAGGAACATGTCGACATGATAGGTCTCAGCGGACTCATCACCCCTTCCCTTGACGAGATGGTCAACACGGCGAAGGAACTCCGCAAGGCCGGCCTCAGTACACCACTTATGGTCGGCGGTGCCACTACCAGTGAGCTCCATGTCGCACTGAAGATAGCACCCTTCTACGACGGACCAGTGCTGTGGGTTAAGGATGCCGCACAGGAGCCTATCCTCGCCTCACGTCTCATGAGTGCCGACGGAAGGAAGCAACTTGAGGCAGAGCTCCGTGAGCGTTATGCCCGTCTGCGCGACGACTACCATCAGAAGCAGGAGAAGATACTCTCACTTGACGAGGCACGGAAGCGCAAGCCAAACCTGTTTTGAGTACATTTCGTATATATTAGTATGATGGCCATCGCCTCACTCATTCCCGTTTTAGTGGAAGAGTGAGGCGGTGACCGTCTTTTTTGTTATTGTGCGACTAACCCTCTTTATGAGACAGCAAAATTATCAAAAATAATGACACTTTTTAAAACCTATGCTTTTACGTTGTAAGTGTACGGAAAAAACGATGTAAAAGCATATGTTTTACACGATAAGTGTACGGAAAATACAACGCAAAATAGCCTTACTTGCAATTGTCTGAACATCAATCTGTTACAAGGCTGATTTTGAAATAATGTGATTTGAAAATTATTTACATGATAAATCCCCAAAGTAAGGCCATTCCCAGGTAATTTACCAGTAACAGTTATGTGGTTGAATGTACCCCATCACAATAATATATGGCAAGCATGCCTTTTTTATCCCAATCCCTCCCTAAAATTTTTTTTTTGAATAATTAAGGAAAAAATATACGGCATATTTTTGGCGTTGCGTTATTAATTATATAACTTTGCATACAACAAGAAACTCACACCCCATGACAAACAACACTTTCACACAAAACAAACAATTGGATGATATACGTTGACCTGAACGAAGAACATGTACGCCGCCTGAGTTTTTATCTCGCGATGGAAGAGTGGGTGGCGCGTAACATGTCAGAACCGGAATGCTTTTTTATGTGGCAGGTCGAGCCAAGTGTAATCTTTGGCCGGAACCAGGATGTCTATTCCGAGGTGAACCTCGACTACTGCCGCCAGAACGGTATTCAGGTTTACCGGAGAAAGAGTGGCGGAGGCTGCGTCTACGCTGACCTGTCCAATGTCATGCTGGCATACATCACCACCGCTGACGAGGCCCAGACCACCTTTGACCATTATCTGAAGATGGTCGTCGAGGTGCTGAAGAAGATGGGCATCGCCGCCTCGTGGACCGAGCACAACGACATAATGATCGGCGACAGAAAGGTCAGCGGCAACGCTTTCTATCATGTCACCACGTCATTCCCTGATACCCCGACAGCCGATGGCGTGAAGGCAGCGCCCAGTAAGGCTGTGGGCAGGAGCATCGTCCACGGCACCCTGCTCTACGATACAAACATGCGCAACATGGTCGGAGCCATCACACCGTCAGACGAGAAGATGCTCAAGCACGGTGTGCAAAGCGTAAGACAACGGATATGTCTGCTAAAGGACCACACCACACTCACCCTGCCGGAGGTGAAAGCATTCATCCGCGGGCACCTCACCGACAGCAGCGTAACTCTCACCCCAAAAGAAGTAACCGAAATCGAAAAACTTGAACAAGAATATCTTTCGTCCGAATGGATTTTCGGACACAACCCAAAACATTGAAGCAATCATTCCTAAATATGAAACATACAATCCTATATGACAGGCATGTGGCGCTGGGAGCGCTTATGCAGCCTTTCGGCGGTTTCGACATGCCGATACAGTACACCAGTATTATCGAGGAACACAATGCCGTACGCAACCACGTCGGCGTGTTCGACGTCTCCCACATGGGAGAGATTATCATCAGCGGACATCAGTCCGAGGAGTTCGTCAACCATATCTTCACCAATGATGTCAGGAAGATGGCCGTCGGCGATGTCATGTACGGCATGATGTGCTATCCAGACGGTGGTACCGTTGACGACACATGTATCTGCAAGGTCGAGCCGAACAGATATTTCATGACCGTCAACGCCGCAAACATCGACAAGGACAATGACTGGGTGCACAAGCAGGCAGAGAACTACGACGTTGTGGTATGCTACAAGAGCGACTACTGGAACCAGCTTGCCATCCAGGGACCGGAGGCCGAGAAGACTGTTACCGAGGTACTGCATCTGCCCTGCTCCGATCTGAAGTTCTATCAGTGCAAGGAGATACTGCGCTTCGACAGCGGTGTGCTCATCTCACGTACCGGCTACACAGGAGAAGACGGCTTCGAGATTTACGGCGATAAGGATTATATCACCGACGCCTGGGACCGTCTGATAAAAGCCGGAGTCTCCCCCTGCGGCCTCGGCTGCCGCGACACCCTCCGCTTTGAGGTCGGTCTTCCTCTATACGGTGACGAACTGTCGAAGGACATCTCACCGGTGATGGCAGGCCTGAGCCATTTTGTAGCCTTCGACAAACCCGAGTTCATAGGCCGTGAGGCCCTCCTCCGCCAGAAGACCGAAGGAGTGGCGAAGCGCCTGCGCGGCATACAGCTCGATGCCCATGCCGTACCGCGTCATGGCTATAAGGTTCTCAGCGACGGCAAGGAGGTCGGTGAGGTTACCACGGGTTACCGTCTCATCTCCGAGGACAAGAGTTGTGCCGTCGCCCTCGTCGACAGCTCCCTCAAGCTTGGCGACCGTGTGGAGATACAGATACGCAAGAAGACCTTCCCTGGAACGGTTGTCAAGAAGCGCTTCGTCGACACCCACTACAAGAAATAGCAGTCCTGCCGCTTCTCGTTCCCGGATATTGAGAAAATCATTCATCCGGGAGAGCGGTCAGGTGATTGGTAAACAGAAAACAATATATCTAACAATAAGACCCCACTATCTCCTCCTTTCCGCATGCGGCATGACGTTACGGCCACAGGAAGAGAACGGAAAGGTCCCTATTCTTTTATTTTATTATGGCAAAAGTTATTGATGGACTCTACTATACAGAGAGTCATGAGTATGTGAAAGTCGATGGAAACATCGGAACAATAGGCATTACCGATTATGCGCAGAACGCCCTGGGCAATGTGGTGTATGTCGACATGCCTGAAGTCGACGATGACGTGGAGGCCGGCGAGGAGTTCGGCGCCGTGGAGAGCGTGAAGGCCGCCAGTGACCTCAACTCGCCAGTTAGCGGAAAGGTCGTAGAAGTCAATGAGGCTCTGGAAGACAAGCCTGAGCTCGTGAACCAGGATGCCTTTGCCAACTGGATTATCAAGGTGGAGCTGTCCGACAAGACCGAGCTCGATGCCCTCATGGACGCCAAAGCCTATGAGGAGTTCTGCGCCAAAGAGGTACATTAGTCCTCTCTGCCCAAGAGCAAATAAAAAGTCTATAACAGTCTGACAAAAACAATATTATGTACAAATACTTTCCTCATACACCTGAGGATGTCTCCTCAATGCTGGAGAAGTGTGGGGCCGGGTCGCTCGACTCGCTCTACACTGACGTCAGGGAGGACATCCGTCTCAAGGGCGACTACGACCTGCCATCGGAGAAAAGCGAGCTCGAGGTGCGTGCTTTCTTCGACAGGCTCGGACGGAAGAACAGTCAGTTGACCTGTTTTGCCGGTGCCGGGGTCTATGACCATTATGCTCCCGCGGCAATACAGCAGCTCATGGAACGCTCCGAGTTCCTCACTTCCTACACTCCTTATCAAGCCGAGATATCACAGGGCACCCTACATTATATATTCGAGTATCAGTCGATGATGGCTGAGCTGACGGGAATGGAAATCTCCAATGCATCGATGTATGACGGCACCACCGCCACGGCAGAGGCGATGATGCTCGCCTACAACAACTCCCGCAAGGCCGACACGGTACTCTACAGTGAGAGCATGGACCCGAAGACCATCGCGGTAATGCGTACCTATGCCCATTTCCATGGAGTCAAACTGGAGAAGTTCAACTCCCTGGAGGTCTCGCCCGATGATTTGAAGGCGCGGCTTTCCGAAGGTGGCGTCGCCGGTGTCATCGTCCAGCAGCCTGACTACTATGGCATCATTGAGGACTTCACCGGTTTTGCCGATGCCTGTCATGGAAGCAAGGCACTGTTCATTATCAACAGCGTTGCCGCCGACCTTGCCTTGCTGAAAACACCGGGTGAATGGGGCGCCGACCTTGCGGTGGGCGACGTGCAGAGCCTTGGCATCCCTATGGCCTTCGGCGGTCCTTATGCCGGTTATATGTGCTCTACGGAGAAGCTGATGCGTAAGTTGCCCGGACGTATTGTCGGTGAGACACGCGACACCAACGGTCAGCGTGCCTTCGTCCTGACCCTACAGGCGCGTGAGCAGCACATCAGGAGGCAGAAGGCCACGTCGAACATCTGTTCCAATGAGTCGCTGATGGCCCTCTATGTTACTGTTTATATGTCGCTTATGGGTAAGGAAGGAGTTAAGGAAGCGGCTCAGCTCTCCTACGACGGAGCTCACTATCTATGTGACAAACTTGTGGCCACGGGCAAGGCACACCTCGTCTTCGACAAGCCTTTCTTCAATGAGTTCCTCATTGAGGTCGACAACCGCGATGTGTTCTACGACGGTGCCATTGCCAGAGGCATCCTTCCCGGCGTGAAAATAGGTTCCGATCAGCTTCTGATGGCTGTTACCGAGAAGAGAACGAAGGAAGAGGCCGACGAGCTCATAGCAGTGCTCGCGTCAGTATAAGCACCTAGCGGTTGCAGGCAGAGAGCCTGCGACATTGAGAATACACAAAACAGTTTTACCAAGTAATCCTTTTCTTCTGTTTCCGACAACGAAGATGAAGGCTTACGCTTAGGTTTACAAAATGAACAACAAACTTTACGGCAATCTTATATTTGAGCTTTCGCATCCCGGCCGACGCGCTTATTCCCTGCCGAAGAATGAGTTCGGCCATCACGAGCTGCCCTCGGGACAGCGAAGAGAGAAGGACGCGGAACTTCCGGAGTGCGATGAGATGACGGTTGTACGCCACTACACCAATATGAGTGGCAACAACTTTGGGGTCGACAACGGCTTCTATCCTCTTGGCTCTTGCACGATGAAGTACAATCCTCCCATAAACGAGGAGATGGCTGCCCTCCCGGCATTCGGTGCTCTGCACCCGTTACAGCCTGAGTCTACCGCTCAGGGTGCCCTGGAGATGGAATATCGTCTTCAGAAGGCTCTTTGCGCCATCACCGGTATGAGCGACTTCACCCTAAATCCTTGTGCCGGTGCTCATGGAGAGCTCACCGGTCTGATGATAATCCGCAGCTATCACCAGTCGCGTGGCGATGAAAGACGCATAAAAGTCATCGTACCAGACTCTGCCCACGGCACCAATCCGGCCTCCGCGGCTGTCTGTGGCCTTGAGGTCCTTGAGGTCAAGAGCACGGAGAACGGTCTTGTGGACCTCGACGACCTTCGTTCTGTCGTGGAGGAGAACAAGGATGACCTCGCGGCGATGATGATGACGAACCCCAACACCCTCGGTCTGTTCGAGAAAGACATCCCGGAGATAACGCAGCTTATCCATGCCGCCGGTGGACTGATGTATTATGACGGCGCAAACCTGAACCCGATGCTTGGTATAGCACGTCCGGCCGACATGGGCTTCGACGTCATGCACATAAATCTTCATAAGACATTCTCAACACCTCATGGTGGTGGCGGTCCTGGTTCAGGTCCCGTGGGAGTGAGGGCAGGACTGGAAACGTTCCTGCCCAAGCCGCATGTGGTGCTCAAGGACGGCAGATATGAGGTGGAGAACCCCGCCGCCACAGAGGAGTATTCTGTCGGGAACAACCATGTCGGTGCTTTCCTCGGCAACTTTCTGGTCATCGTCCGTGCACTTACCTATATTCTTTCTCTTGGCAAGGAAAATATAAAGAAAGTTGGTCCGCTGTCGGTTTTGAATGCAAACTATATCAAAGAGTCGCTTAAGGATGACTATGAGCTTCCTATAATTGGCGTCTGCAAACACGAGTTTGTCTTCAATGGCCTGAAAGACAAGTCGTCGGGGGTTACCACTATGGACGTGGCAAAGCGTCTCCTCGATTACGGCTATCATGCGCCTACTATCTACTTCCCGCTTCTGTTCCATGAAGCTATGATGATAGAGCCTACAGAGAACGAGAGCAAGGAGACGATAGACGGATTTATCTCTGTCATGCACAAAATAGCCAAGGAGGCCCGTGAGACTCCCGATGTGGTTAAGACGGCTCCTCACACCACTCCGATAACGCGTGTCGACGATGTCCTTGCGGCCAAACACCCAATACTTACATACAGACAGATGGTCTCTGACAATCAAACATCAGGAAAATGACAAACTCGGATTTAATAATCATTGGTGCTGGTCCCGGCGGTTACGATACGGCTGTCTATGCTGCAGAGCATGGACTAAAGACTGTTGTCGTAGAGAAGGACGAGGTCGGCGGCACATGTCTGAACCGTGGATGCATACCTACGAAGTGCCTGGCCCACGATGCAGAGCTGCTGCGTAATCCTTTGTTGTCGGACGGCGATAGGGATGGCGTCAGTTTCTCACGGATTCGTGAACGTAAGGATGCTGTCGTCGCACAGTTGCGTCATGGTGTGGAGTCTCTCCTCTCCCAGCCGGGTATAACGATGGTGAAGGGAGTGGCACAGTTCGTTGATGCCCATACCGTGAGCGTTGGCGACGAAATGTATTCTGCCAGGAATATCATCATCGCTACCGGCTCACATTCCAAGCTTCCGCCGTTTGCCGTTGAGGGTATGAGGGCCGGAAAGACGAAGGTCGTGACCTCGACGGAGCTCCTCGGCATAGAACGTGTGCCGGAGCGCCTTGCCATCGTCGGTGCCGGTGTCATCGGTATGGAGTTTGCATCGGCATTCAACACCTTCGGCAGCCATGTCGAGGTGTATGAGTTCCTAAAGGAATGTCTTACCAGCCTCGACAAGGATATCGCCAAGCGTCTTCGTAAGACACTTGAGAAACGTGGCATCGGCTTCAATATGAAGTACAGTGTGGCGGATGTTGACGAACTGGATGCCGACGTAGTGCTCATCGCAACAGGCCGAGGCGCCAATGTCGAAGGTCTAAATCTCGACAATGCTGGCATAGCCTACGACAGAAAAGGCATTACCGTGGATGATAATATGAGAACAAATGTCGATGGCGTGTATGCTGTCGGCGACGTTAATGGCCGCATTATGCTCGCACATGCCGCGAAGTGGCAGGGTAGGAGGGCCGTCAATAACATCCTCGGACTGACCGACAACATATGCTTCGACATCATGCCGTCGGCAATTTTCACCTATCCGGAGGCTGCGAGTGTGGGGCCAGCAGAGGAGACGTTGAAAGAAAATGGTGTGGAATATACCGTTTCGAAAAATTTCTTCCGTGCCAATGGAAAGGCATTGGCCACCGATGAGACGGAGGGTATGATGAAGCTGATTGCTGATAGGGACGGAAAGATACTGTCCTGTCATATGTTCGGGGCCCATTCTGCCGATATCGTCCAGGAGGTCTCCGCACTGATGAATGCCGGTATTACCATTAATCAACTGAATGATATTATCCACATCCATCCCACGCTGGGAGAGATTCTTGTGAAATAGTTCGGAGAAAACTTGCGTGCGTGGTATCTCTCATGATATGAGATGCCGTGAAAACAGATAATAGAGAGACTTCCCAAAGGAAAGGGTGTCTTTGATCTGACGCAGAAATATATGCGGTCAGTCTGACACCCTTTCCTTTGGGGAGTCTTTTGTAGTATCGCTGTCTTAGAATGGCAGATCATCTGCGCTGCCGTTCTCCTCCGGTGCCGGTGGGAACGGAGCCTGCGCGCCGCCCTGTGCTGCCGGTTGCTGAGGCGCTGCCGGCTGTGGAGCCGGTGCTGACGGAGCCTGTGTCGCAGCCTGTGCTGCTGCCGGGTCTATCGGCTTTACAGCCCATGCGGAGATGTCGTTGAACCAACGGTCCTGCCATTGGTGGGCGTCGATATCGAACGATACGAGGTATTCGCCGCCAACCTGAAGGTTGAAACTCTGAAGACGGTCTGCGCCAAAGACGCGGAAGACGCATTTCTTTGGATATTGATCGTGGGTTTCTATGACGAACTCCTGTGATTTCCACTGATTACCAGTCCTTTGCGAGACACCTTCACGTGGCTGAAGGGCTGCGATTATCTTTCCTTGTATTTCCATTTTATGTTAGTTTATGAGTTTTTCGGTTTATGTGTTCCAAAGCGGTAAAAGGCATAAGCACTTTAAGTCTGTATATTTTAACCACGGAACACTTCAGTTTTTGACTTGTATCAGTTGCAAAGATAATAAAATCATTTATAAAATCCCATAGTTTTACAGAATAATTTTATCCTTCTTTACGCTGACTCGCCATGCCGGATTATTTCTTTTCCACTACGTCCTCACCCTTAATGATATGCACATCACGCTGTGGGAACGGTATCTCGATATTATTGTCATTGAGGGTCTGATAGATGCATTCCATAATCTTGCCGTCGTCGCCATACTGTGTGAGTACGTTGACCCATACAAGGATCTTAAGCGTAATGCAACTGTCGTCAAAACTCTTCAGTACAACGTTGACCTTCCTGCGGTGGTCTATGAAGGGAAGCTTGGTGATGGCGTCAATCAACAGCTTCTGTACCTGCTGGATGTTGGTGCCATAGGCCACGCCGACCTCCAGAATGTCGAGCTCAAAACCGTGGTTCTTGGTCATGTTCTTGTAGTTCTTGGTGAAAAGCTGTGAGTTGGTGAACGCTATCACCGAACCGTCTATAGCTTCCAGCATCGTTGAGGTATAGCTTATCGACGACACCTTTCCGCGGATGCCATCGCAGATGATGTAGTCGCCAACCTTAATGCGTCCAGCCATCAGCGATATTCCGTAATAGATATTCTCAAGGATATCCTTCATAGCGAATCCGATACCTGTAGACAGGCCGCCGGAGACTACCACCAACCACGTGTTGCTGACATGGAAGATGGAAAGGCCTATAAGAAGCCATGTGCCCCATACGATGACCTGCTGCACCTTTATTATCATAACGCTGCGGCTGACAGCCGTTGTCGGGTCGGTCTGTTGCAGGTGTTGCTGTATGAGGTCCTTCAGCGTGTGGTTGATATAGTTGAAGATGAAGGTCAGAATTATCACCTGACATACGGAAAAGATGCTCAGTCGGAAGTTCTTAGTGTCGATGATATACTCTGTGAATATCTGTCTGGTGGTGTCGGTGAGGTTGAAGACTGCTGCTGCCCAGTAGATGGAGATGATAAATGAGTATACGGTGAGCGACGGAATGATGACGAAATATATGAGACGGAACCACCATACCTTCGTGACCGGCATGTTAGAGGTGTGGTGGTTGTCGCGATATACCGACAACCACTTCTTTATGCAGACGAGCGTCAGGATACATGTGAGCATCATCACCCACCATATTATCACCTGCACGGCCAGCAGCGTATAGCCTACCATTGCCGCAATGTCGGAGATAACGAACGCCGAAAGGGTGAAGGTGCTGAGCAGCATGTCGGACTTCGGTATCTCGTTGCGATGCTTCTTTCCCGAGGTGAACTGCCATATCGTTGCCGCGATGAGTATTGGCGGAAAGAACACGTCAAGCACAACGGTAGGTATCAGCACTATACGGAAGGCAAAGACGATGAAGGCCACGGCGATGACCGGTGAGTAGACACGGTAGGTGTATTTCATTGCATCACCCGACACACGCAGGAGGATGGATATCACTATGGCGACACCGAGCCAGGAGAACTCAAGGAAGAGGTTAGCGGCCATCTTGACAAAGTTGGAGTTGATGATAATGCCCGTCTTCAGGACAGCCATTATTATACCGAACGTTATGATAGAACCGGCAAGTATGATATAAGAGCGTTTCTCCAGAAACCATTTGTTATGACTCTTGAAGCGGTCCTTCTGCATGACCTTTGTTACGACATACCTTATGCTTAGCACGTTGAAGCCTATGGCAAGCAGTGCGTAGAGGGCAAGAGCGGTGAAAAGCCATATTATCCACCTGATGTCCCACTGTGAAGATACCTTACTCTGAGGATCGTACTTCTGTGAGAGTGAAATATACATTTCTCTGAAGTAGACTCCTATGTTCTTGATAATCGAAAGATAGTCGGAACCTCCACTGCTGAAGATGGTGTGCTGAATGAAGGAATACTGCTTGTCGGCATAGTCGTTGAGTGTGCTCAGGCGTTTCTCCGTATACTCATAATATGTAACGTAGTCCTTGAGGTCCTGATTGTTGTCATACAGCATCCTTCGTATGTTCACGGCCAATGTCAGACAGACGTTGCGGTCGGTCTTGGCGCGTTCGTCAAGAAAGAACGTGGGCATCGTCGACAGGGAGTTGATAAGCGAGTCATAGCGTGAGATATCAGCGTTGCTCTCCTCTATGTAATCCTTGAAAGGCAACGTCTTCTTCTTGAATTCCTCATATTGCGCCTTAGCCTCATGACAGGCGTAAGTCAGGTCGAATATATTGTCGGTCTGCTGTGAGTAGAGCATGATGGCATTCTGAGAGCTTCGTTCCATTATATCCTTCATGGTCTCGAAGACCTCCCGGCTCATCGCCTTTGATGAATTGAGCAGTTCGTTCTGCTCATAGTGAGTGGTGATGAGCTCATGGCGCAGTACAGCCAGCGAGTTGGCAAGACTGTCCTCTTTGAGAACGGCATTGGCCGGAATGACAAAGAGAAAGGCCAGACAGAGTATGATAAGAATTCTTTTGTTCATATTATGTTGTTTTGACCCACAAAATTAATAAAAAGAATTCAATAACCGTTCTTTTTTCGTACTTTTGCAATGAAAACTTATTGGCACTTGCGTAGTCTGGTCAATTGCTGTATATGGGACGCTTTCATATTATCGGATACCGGTATTGGCAAGTGCTGAACTAAATGACAAGAAAGGTTTATATATGATACTGATAGCTGACAGC
Source organism: uncultured Prevotella sp. (assembly GCA_900316565.1). Classification (GTDB taxonomy): domain Bacteria; phylum Bacteroidota; class Bacteroidia; order Bacteroidales; family Bacteroidaceae; genus Prevotella. The sequence goes on from ONDK01000016.1 coordinate 28,748, forward strand.
GGAAGTACGAAAACCGATTGGGCCGTGCTCGATGAAAAAGGGACCGAGATGGCACGCATACGTACCCAGGGGATGAATCCTTTTCATCTATCGTCAGAGGAGATGAAAGGAATAATATATGAGGAACTCATACCGTTTCTGCCGTCCGGGCATCCGACCGCCATTTCCTTCTTTGGTACCGGCTGTACTCCTGACCAGATACCACTGATGAGAAAGCTTCTGGTGGAGACGATGGCTTGTGATAACGTCGTGGTGGGCAGTGACCTGCTTGGGGCGGCACGTGCTCTGTGTGGAGACCGTGAGGGCATAGCCTGTATCCTGGGCACCGGTGCCAACAGCTGTCTATATGATGGACATGAGATAGTGGCAAATATACCTCCGCTGGGATACATCCTCGGCGACGAAGGCTCTGGAGCCGTTCTCGGCAAAATGTTCCTCAACGCCATATTCAAAGGTTTCTTGAGTGAAGAGATAAAGCAGTTGTACCTTCAGGAGAGCAGCCAGTCGTATGCCGACATTATAAGGAAGGTATACCGCGAGCCTCTTGCAAACCGGTATCTCGCCACTACAGCCAAGTTCATTGCAGCCCACGAAGCCGACTACCCTGAGCTTAGAACACTTGTAAAGGATAACTTCCAGGGGTTCATCCATCGGAACATCGACAAATATAACAGGAAGGATCTGCCGCTGAACTTCGTCGGAAGTATAGCGTATTTTTTTCAGTCGGAGCTTAGGGAGGTATCAGAAGAATGCGGATACAGCCTCGGACATGTGGTGCGGAGTCCGTTGGACAGATAGTGGAACGTTACACAATATGGTAACGTTCCTCGTTCTGTCTTTTTCCCTTTATACTTAGACATTCACCTCTTCCCGGTCCTTCAATGTCTCGTTGAGGAAATCCAGGAAGAGACGCATAGCCTTGTTGGTGGCAATGGCAAGGTTGATGTCGCGGCCGAAGTCCTCTGTGAGCTTAAACGTGCGAATGTCATCCTTACTGCCATAGCCAATCCATATTGTGCCGACGGGTATCTCCTTCGTGCCACCGCCTGGACCGGCGATGCCTGTGGCGGAAATGGCATAGTCGACATCCAGAGCCTTGATGGCACCCTGCACCATCTCACGTGCCACCTCCTCGCAGACGGCAGTCTGCTCTTCGAGCACCTCATGACTGACACCGAGGAGATTCTCTTTCACCTCATTGGTATAGGATATTATGCCACCCTTGAAATAGTTGCTTGCACCAGGGATGGCGATGATTGACTCGGCGATTCTACCGCCCGTGCAACTCTCTGCCGTGCCCACGGTGAGCCCGGAGGCATAGAGCTGGTCGCCTATCTGACGTGATATGATCTTACTTTCGAATTCCATAATGTTAGATGCCTCCCACAAGCCCTGACAAAGAAAGGGCACGCCTTGGAAACGTTTCGCAGTGAGGCCTTAGTCTTATTATTGGTTGAAAAATAGTTTTATCTGTTGTTACTGTCTCTTTCTTCATGCTACGTTCATCACCGTAAGGTTCTCACCTTTCCGGTGCTCGCTCTGTGACTGTCCTATTTGAAGGTTACCTTAGAGAATGCAGGTAGGTCAATCGTCGCGAAATCGTGATCACGGTATTTGAACGTGCCCACGCAGGCAATCATTGCCGCGTTGTCGGTGGTATAGCTGAACTTCGGAATATATATGGTCCAGCCGAACCGTTTGGCATGATCACGGAAAGCATCGCGGAGCACCGAGTTGGCACTTACACCACCGGCGACGGCAACATGCTTTATTCCTGTCTCCTTGACAGCCATACGCAGTTTCTTCATCAGTATGTCCACGATAGTATATTCCAAAGAAGCTGCAAGGTCCTCCTTATGATGTTCTACGAAGTCGGGGTCTTCCTTGACCCATTTCTGCAGACTGTAGAGGAATGATGTCTTCAGACCGGAGAAAGAATAATTGAATCCTGGGATATGAGGTTCTGCAAACTTGAATGCGTTCGGGTCACCGTTCTTTCCCAGCCGGTCAATGATAGGACCACCGGGATAACCCAGCCCCATGACCTTAGAGCATTTGTCAATGGCCTCGCCGGCAGCATCGTCGATGGTTTGTCCGAGAACCTCCATGTCATTGTATGCGTTTACCTTTACTATCTGACTGTTGCCGCCGGAGACAAGTAGGCACATGAACGGGAACGGCGGCATGTGGTTGTCGTCATCGCTTTCCTTGATGAAGTGCGCCATGACGTGTCCCTGCAGGTGATTGACGTCGATAAGCGGTATGTCGAGTGAACGGGCGAAGCCCTTAGCGAAACTTGTTCCGACGAGCAGAGAGCCCATAAGTCCCGGACCACGTGTGAATGCTACCGCCGACAGTTGTTCCTTGGTAATGCCGGCGCGCTTTATAGCCTGGTCGACTACAGGTACCACGTTCTGCTGATGGGCACGTGAGGCCAACTCCGGTACCACACCACCATAAGCCTTATGGACCTCCTGTGAGGCAGTCACATTACTTAGAATGACCTGGTTGCGCAGAACAGCAGCCGAAGTGTCATCGCACGAGGACTCGATACCAAGAATATACACCGGTTCAGCGTCCTTCTCCGAGAGGGAAGACTGCTGATTGCCGTGCTGTTTGTTTTCAATAGAATCCATTTCCTGTTTCATTTAATAATGTAACGGATGTATTTTCACTCCGAACCTTTTTATTCAGACAGAATCTCCACACCCTTGTCAGTCATGAGGAACGTGTGTTCCCACTGTGCAGAAGGCTGCTCGTCGCCTGAGATAACCTCCCAGCCGTAAGGGTCGTCAGCGTCTATGAACACCTTCCATGTGCCCATGTTTATCATTGGCTCAATGGTGAAGACCATGCCAGGTACGAGGACCATGCCCTGGCCTTTGTGCCCGAAGTGTACAATGTCGGGCTCTTCGTGCATAGCCAGTCCCACACCGTGTCCGCAGAGGTCGCGGACAACACCATAGCCGTATTTCTCAGCATGTTTTTGTATGGCATGACCGATGTCGCCGATGGTGCAGAAGGGCTTTGCTGCCTGGGCACCGAGGTCGAGGCATTCCTTTGTTACGCGCACCAGCTGTTCCTTTTCCGGCGTGGTATGACCACCGATGATGAACATACGGCTGGCATCACCGAAGTACCCGTTATAGTCGAGCGTCATATCCACGTTAACGATGTCGCCCTCCTGAAGCACATCCTCCTCCTTAGGTATTCCGTGGCAAACGACCTCATTGATACTGGTGCATACGCTCTTTGGGAAACCTTCGTAGTTTAGGCAGGACGGATGAGCACCATGGTCCTTACAGTACTGCATGCATATATCGTCAATCTCCTGGGTGTTCATACCTGGATGGATGGCTTCGGCCACTGCGTCAAGGCAGCCGGTGTTTATCTTTCCGGCAATCCTTATGCCTTCAATCTGCTCCGGTGTCTTCACCATGTCGCGTGTAGGGACGAGCTTGCCCTTGCGCTCCAGGTCCATAATCTTTAAGTCCATCTCTGTCGGCTTCTGCCCTGGCAGCGGATGCCAACGTCTTTTCTTGCTTGTATTGAATATCATAGTTTCATTTGATGAGAATCCGGCACGTTCTTATAGCAGAAGTGCCTTTCTTTTATATTTACTCATCAGACTGCAAAATTACAGTTTTTTTTTGAGTTATGGTCTTTTCTAACTGTGAAATTAGGTAATAATCACTATCTTTGGTGAGATTCATCCATCCATAAAAACAAAGTGAGGGTGGGTTCCTTCCCATCCTCACTTTGTGGTTATGTTAATATAAGAACACTTGCCGTTTATGGCTGAGCCTTCTCATTTGACAGAAATCCGTGTTCCGCCTTCCCTTCCGATGAACTCCGGGGAATAAGCACACTGTGCTGTGCAGGAGCCTGACTGATAATCGCCGATACGGTCGATATAGTATTCTGTCTCAACGACATGCTTACCTTTTGACATTCGTCCGAAGTAATAGTTTGTCGTGTAATCACGTGGCGTGATGTAATAGCTCCAGTTGTAACTTGAAAGTTGGCTGACTGGCTCAAGACATGCGGCACGCTTGTCGATGACCTCTACGAAGTCGTAGTCGCGGTCGGCAGTAATGGTGATGCGTACTTTCACCTTTGAGCCCACACCGACAGTGGCCTTACCGGAGGAAGCGGCGATGACGTTGCCTTTGCTGTCGAGGATTTCCCTTTCCACGGTCAGTCCACTGGACAGTGGTCTCACCTTTTGTGAAGACTGGAAGAACTGTGCGTAGAGGGCACCCCAACTCGTTCCGTCCGACTCCTTGACAATCTCTATCCGACTGTTGTTACCGTTATTCATCGTTACGGCACTGCTGATATCCTTCTTCACATATCCCATTCCGGCACTGCCCTGTGGCAGTGCGACCGCCTCATGGCCCACATAGACCTTCACAGGCTCTCTCCCCTCGAGCGACTGCCCCAAAGAGAAGGCATTGTCAAGTTCGTTGTTTTTGCCGGTTGCTGACGTTGTAGTCCTAAAGAAAGCATAGATGGCATTTGCGGAGTTCAGTGGTGTGTCCCAAGTCTGGGTGCGCTTCTCTTGCAGCAGCCACCGTTTCATCTCGTTGATGGTTCCGACATCTCCTGGCTTCAATATCTGATATGCTTCGATGGCGGCAGTCTGAGTCGGAATCTTATAGTCGAACCAACTGTACAGCGCCTTGCGCGTATCGTAGTAGCGTCCCATCTCCTCCTTGTATACAGAATACTCGCTGATACTCTGGAGATACTCCTGTGCAATCTTCGTCCGGCCGTACATAGCCAGGATAACGGCACTGTTGGCTTTACCGTAGATAGTGAGGTCGCGTGGCATAGCAGCCAGCTTGTCTACGATATAGTTGATGTCCGCTGTGGTCTTGCGCTTGGCAAGCGCACAGCTGTACACATAGTCGCAGAGAGCGTCCGAGGGCCATACCTTTATCTTCTTGGCTTCTTCGCGTCGCATCTCGCTAACCTGCTTGGCGACTTGTCTGTCGAGATATGACCATACCGAAGACTGCCAGCTTCCTGCCTTCAGCAATGATGAGCTTGGGCTGTCAGCAGGGAGCATAGCCTGCAGGCGTGTCATAGTCTTCATCACCGCTACCGTCATATAGAAGCTGCCGTCCATTCCCGGCCACCAAGAGAAGGAACCGTCCGGGTTCTGAAGATTTATGAGTTGTGATAGAGTGGTATTAAGGTGGTTCATGAGCGAGTTCTCGTTGAAGTAGTTGGCCAGTGCCAGCTTCTGCGAGCCCTCCTTCTCAGCATCCATTACCCAAGGTGTCTCGCTCAGAACAAGAGCCTTCAGCTCCTGGTCTTTCTCAAGACAGCTCATCAGCGACGACTCTTTGCCGGTCTCACGCTTCCAGAGTTCAAATACCGTTTTTATCTTCGGCGTCGAGTTCATAATATTCAGTGCGATACTGTTGGCAAAGTAGGCCGTGGCCAGCGAGAGCGCATCCTTGTCGTTAGGATTGGAGACGTAAGGAAGGGCCTGCACCATAAGCCATGACGGATTGTTGGTATATTCGAATTTCACCCTCGCGTCCTTCACGCCGTCGGGGATTATAGTTCCGGTGCTGATGGTCTTCGTTCCCTTGCCTGTCTGTGTGAACGGATAGGTGTTGGTGATGTATTCTGTGGCGGGGAGAACAGCAAGATAATGCTGCTCACCATCGGAGAAGCCGTCACCCTCGGCAATGACTCTGGCAATGAAGATGGACTGGTCGTTGCCGTCTTTAGCAAATGCTGTTGCGTCGACATCGAATGTTACGCTTGTAGTGGCTTTGCTGTCAGCATCAAAGGTCGTCTCCTCCGTTGTCAGTACTCTTTCCGTTGCAGGGTCGAGAATCTCAAGGCGTGCCTTTCCCTGGATGCTTTTGGTTGACGTATTGAAGATGCGTGCCGTTATGCAGGCCTTGTCGCCATGACGGATGAAGCGTGGCATGTTCGGTTGTATCATAATGGTTTTCTGTGCTACAGCCTCGTCGGTGAGCAGACCATAGTTGATATCGGCATCGTGGGCCAGTCCCATGAAGCGCCATGTCGTGGTACTCTCCGGTAAGGTGAACTTCATTACGATGTTGCCGTCCTTATCCGTCGTAAGTTGAGGATAGAAGAACGCCAGCTCGTTGAGGTTCTCGCGAAGCTGAACGGGTGCCTTCGTGTCCTTCGGAGTCTCTGATGTCTCTTTCTTGGAGCGTTTCTGAGCATTTAAGACATTGACTCCTGCCGCGGAGCCTTGAAGGGCCTCTCCAACCTCCATCGGCTCAGCGCTGCCATAGTCCATCATTGCGTTGTCTTCTTTGGCGGAGAGCATTACGCGGGAGGACCTCAGAACTTCCGGAAATGCATAGCCATAAGTCATCAGCCCACTGTAGTAGTCGCGGTTAATGCTTCTGAAGTTGAGGCCGTAGACCCTTTCGAACTTTATATTTCCACTTGTCATGGCATGGAGATGGCCGAAGTCGACGGCGTTCCATGCAGCTCCCGGCAACATGTAATAATATGTTGGTAGGAAGTTCCAGTTGTGGTTTGCAATCTGGTCGAGGCTCTTGTCATAGAGTGTGGCCATCAACTGTGCGTTGGCAGGCTTGCCATTGGGAGCGAGTATGGTAAGTGTCCATTCCTCTTTCTGTCCGGGTACAAGATTATTGCGGAATGTCTTCCATGCCAGGCGGAGCCTATTGTCTTTCTCCGGACGGTGGATCTCTGCACGGTGAGTGTATGTCTGCCCGTCGCGAACCCATGCCACGTTGAGCACCAGACCGTCGCCGTATTCCTCTTTGTACTTGAACTCGCGTGTGGTTATGGCATTGCTCTGGTCAAGGGAGCCCTGTTCGAGAATCTTGTTGTAACCATCGAGGAGAGTGTAGACAAAATGCTGGCCATTGTCTGATGAGCCGAACTGCACGTATACAGGCTTTCCGTCGGCGGGGAACCGTGTACTGCTCTGCCAGAACCAGTCGTGGGTCTCTATGACGGGGCGCTTGTCGGAAACGGAGAAGACCACGAACTCCTTCTTCAGAGTGTCACCTTCACAGATGGCGGTGAGCAGATACCTGCCGGAAGAAAGGCCTTTGATTTCTATGGGGCCATTGGCCGGAGAGGTCTTGTCGAAGACAGTCTTCCAGTTTCTGTCGTTCTTTGCATTGCTGAGGCTTTCCACTTTCCAACTCACGGCTCCGTCTATCTCCTTGCCCGCCATATTGGTGCGCCTGAAGGTTACCGTGGTGAGCGAGTCCTTGAGTATCTTGTCGGAAAGGTCGCTGGTGAGCGACGTGGGATTGGTGCCGAGAGGCAACATCGTCGTTCCCTCATGACTCTCTCCTCCCTGGTCGGTTACCTTAGCTGAGACCGACATATTATAATAATGGTATATCTTCAGACCTCTCATGAGGTCGTCAGTGTCAGAGGCAGGAAGAACGATAGGCACCGGGATGTTGAAATTTCCGTTGTCATCAGTTGTTGTCGTGCCGGTGAAGGTGAAGTTCTCATCATCGTCGTCGTCATTCCACCAGTGCCACCACCAGGCCTGTTCGCGCTTCACGGTATACTCTACCTTTGCTCCCTGTACGGGAACACCGGCGTAGGTCTTGGCTTTTCCGCTGACGGTAATGGTGTCGCCGGCACTGTAGGCCTTGTCGTAATCGTCAAAGGAAACCTCGAAGGTCGGCCGCTTGTATTCTTCCACCCTTATCTCAGTCCATTCTGTGACCGATGATGTGGCTCTGACGGTGTAGTCGCCAGTAAGGCCCGACGCGGGAAGAGCGAATGTCGTAGAGGCGGAACCGAACTTGTCGGTCGTTACCTTAACGGTGCCCACCTCCTTGCCATTGGCATCGTTCAGAACTATTGTTACATTCTCATCCTGCAGGGCCTTGCGTGTGTGGTGCCTGTTGTCCTGTGAATAGCAAATGAGCGAGACGTGAACGGTCTGCCCCGGGCGGTATATACTTCGGTCAGTGAAGACTCTCATCTTGTCCTCTGCCGGACTCTGCGATGAGTAGTATTCCTTCCATTGGTTGCTTGTCAGTGCTGCCTTGTCATCGTTGGTATACACCCAGACATTGATGCCATTGTTATTGGCCGGAGTAAACGTAGCCTCTCCCTTGATGTCGGCGGTGAGTTCTTTGACAGTGTCGCCGCGGCCATAGCCACGGTACTGTGATATCCGGATATGGGCACCGGCAACAGGCTTTCCCGTCGTGGCGTTTACAACCACAAGACGGAACTTATTGTCGGGTAGGCTCTCCTTGATAAGAGCGAGGTTGCTGACATGGTAGAGGTCATATACCGGCGTAGGCTTGCTGGCACCTGTCGTGGCAGCAGTACATTTGAATTCCATCAGCCACATACCGGTCGAAAGGCCGGGAATGACAATGCTGTCATCGATGGTCTCGAAGGCATGCTGAAAGTCAATCTTCTTGCTTACGGTAAGTATATCACTGGTCTTTGTGGCGAGCAGCTTCTTAAGATCTGACGGATTCTGAGGATTTAATTTAGTATCGCCGTTGACGTTGAGTCTCGTCATGGTGAGGACCACTTCCGACAGATTACGTGTTGAGAAGGTAGTGGTGCGCTCCTTGCCGGGTATGGAGAAGTCATCACCGCCATTGAATGATAGTGTAGGCTGCGTGAGACTCTTCTGACCATTGCGCACGCGGCTCATGTCTTTCCATGCGGGCCAGCGGCTGAGGATATTCTCACCATACTCATATTTAGCCTTCGCCTCGGCGTTGTTTCCTTCAGGCATAAGGCCATAGCGTTCTATGGCGGCCTCCGCACATTCAGGGACGTCGCCATATACATTAATAATAGAGTCTAATAGGGCTATAGTCTTCTTGCCGCTTTCTTCCGACTGGTGTCCGTTAGCGTCTCTGATGCCTTGAAGGGCGGTCACGCATGCAGCCGCTCTGTTACCATGTGTATCGTAGTATTTGTTGAGCGTGGCATAATCGTGTGTCATGAAACCTATGACATGCAACAGGTCGTCATTGAAAATTTTGCTGTCGGCACCTTTTCCTACCAACGGCTCATAGCCGCCGGCATTAGTCTGGGCCAATGTCTCAGGACTGTTCAGCGCCTTCCTGGCATATTCCTGACCTTTGGCCTTGGCGTTGTCGAGTCCTGTGTTGTTGGAATAGATGTCGCTTAACACAGCACATAAGACAGCTCTCACCGCCGGTGAGGTCTCTTTCTCTTCCTTTGCCTCCAAACGGGCAATTTCCACTTTCGCTGAATCAGGTGAGATGGTGGTCTGCACAGAGGCCCGTTGGAGGGTGGCGGCGAGCAAATGTCCGTACTTCTTTTCCCGCGTGGCCTTTGCGACAATCTTATCCAAAGCGTCCATCTCCGTCTTGGGCAGGTCCTTGGCCTTGGCTTCTTTGACGCTTCCCCACAGTTGGTCATAGCTCTGTGCGGAAGCCATGAATGGTAATAGCGTCATAAGCAATAATATAAGTTTTTTCATTCTCATATAAAAATGTTTTTATTTTCTAAATGCAAAGATATGGGAAACACTGCACAATCTTTCCCGTTTTTATCCATTTTTATCATTAATTTACGAAAAGTGCCATTTATCTCGACGCCTCGGAATAGGAATACGTATGCTCTGTGTCTAAGGCTTAATAAATACCGCCACAGTAGGATCAGCGAATATTGAACTGACACAAAAGAATAAAGCCCCATCTGAGCATACTCAGATGAGGCTTTATATGTTAGGGAAATAATCTTTTGCTTACTCAACGACCACCAATGGATCGTCTTCCATGACGCTCTGTCCGTTTTTGACGCAGATGGCGGTAACCTTTCCGTCCTTCTCTGCCTCAATATTGTTGGCCATCTTCATAGCTTCGAGTACAACAAGAGTATCGCCGGCCTTCACCTCCTGTCCCACGCTGACAGCGATTGACGTGATGGTACCAGGCAGCGGAGCCTTGACGGCATTGTTGGCATTGATGTTTGCAGACGGAGCTGCTGCCTCTTCATCGTCCTGTTTAGCCACAGGCTTGCCAAGGACGACCTTCTTCTTCTCTGGCTCTGCAGGCTTCTCCATCTGAACCTTGTACTCCTCGCCGTTGACTTTGACGTCAGCTACATTGTCCTCGCTGATATCGCCAATCTCGACTTTGTATTCCTTACCGTCGATAGTATATTTGAATTCCTTCATTTCTGTTTATGGTCTTTTGGTCATGCTGAGGAACTTAGCATCCCACAGTGTGCACTTTGGTTTTATTGTAATGATACCCGGCTCCTGGTCGTGGACATTGTTGCCCTCAAACTCATACAGAGCCATGGCTATTGCAGCATAAATATTCTTGTCCATATCTCTCTTTCTCTCTATCCTCTTCCAGTCCTCCGTGCGGAGAACCGGAATGGTGAATATCGGATTTTAATTACATCGGCATGCAACCGTGCTTCTTCGCCGGAAGGCTCTGACGCTTGTGAGCCAGCTGGGCCAGTCCGCGGCAAATGCGGAAGCGGGTGTTGCGAGGCTCGATGACGTCGTCGATGTAGCCGAACTGTGCTGCCTGATAAGGATTGGCGAAAGTCTTAGTGTACTCGTCTTCCTTCTCGGCGAGGAACTCCTTGACATCGCCACCTTCTTCCTTAACCTTTTTTGCTTCCTTGCCACAGAGAATGGCAACGGCACCGGAAGCACCCATGACAGCAATCTCCGAGGAAGGCCATGCAAAGTTGAGGTCAGCGCGGAGCTGCTTGCAGCCCATAACGATGTGGGAGCCGCCATAGCTCTTGCGAAGGGTAATGGTAATCTTTGGCACTGTGGCCTCACCGTAGGCATAGAGGAGCTGGGCTCCGTGCAGGATTACAGCGTTATACTCCTGACCTGTTCCCGGGAGGAATCCCGGAACGTCAACAAGTGATACGATAGGGATATTGAACGCATCGCAGAAACGGACGAAACGCGCACCCTTGCGGCTTGCGTTGACGTCGAGGACACCAGCATAGGCAGCAGGCTGGTTGGCAACGATGCCGACACTCTGACCGTTGAAATGTGCGAAACCGGTAATGATGTTCTTTGCAAACTTAGGCTGTACCTCAAAGAAGTCACCGTTATCGGTGATGGCAGTGATGACCTTATACATATCGTAAGCCTTGTTGGGGTCGTCAGGGAGAATGTCGTTGAGCAGGTCTTCCTTGCGGTCTATAGGATCCGTGCACTCTACACGAGGAGCCTCCTCGGTATTGTTTGACGGGATATAGCTCAGAAGAGTCTTTATCATCTGCATACACTCTTCCTCGGTCTTCGCCGTGAAGCTCGTAACACCACTCTTTGAGGCGTGAACGGAGGCGCCACCAAGGTGCTCAGCGTCAATTTCCTCGCCGGTAACGGTCTTCACCACCTTCGGACCGGTCAGGAACATATAACTTGTACCCTCAGTCATGATGATGAAATCAGTGAGGGCAGGGGAGTAGACAGCACCACCTGCGCACGGTCCCATGATAGCAGAGATCTGTGGAACGACACCCGAGGCAAGGATGTTACGCTCGAAGATCTCACCGTAGCCTGCCAGTGCGGAGATACCCTCCTGGATACGTGCACCACCGGAGTCGTTCATACAGATGACCGGAGCACCATTGCGCATAGCCATGTCCATGACCTTGCAGATTTTCTGTGCCATTGTCTCGGAGAGCGAGCCACCGTTGACAGTGAAGTCCTGTGCGTAGACGTAGACGAGACGTCCGTCGATGGTGGCAGAACCTGCTACGACACCGTCGCCAAGGAATTGCTTCTTCTCCATGCCGAAGTTGTGGCAGCGATGGAGCTTGAACATGTCGTACTCCTCGAAGCTGCCCTTGTCGACAAGCATTTCTATGCGCTCGCGGGCTGTATATTTGCCGCGGCTGTGCTGCTTGTCAATGGCTTTCTGACCTCCTCCCAGACGGGCTTGCTCCCGTTTGGCTACGAGTTCCTTAATCTTTTCTGTTTGTATGCTCATTTCTTTAATATTGTATTGTTTCGAAAATTTTATCGTGCAAAAGTACAAAAAAATATTCAGTTATAGTCCTTTGGCTTTATGCGTTTATGAGTTTTTCAGATATTTAACTCAACTTTTGCAAGCTGACAAGTCATTCGTATGACCCACTATGTCCAATATTTGCAACTTGTTTACTCCAGTTCGGACAGTTCCAGCCAACGCATCTCCTTTTCGTCGAGCTCCTCCTTCAGCACCGGCAGACGCTTGCTCTTCTCCGTCAGCTCGTCGACGGAGAGCGTGCCGGAACAGAGGGCTGCTTCAAGACTCTTCTGCTCTTCCTCAAGGGCCTTTATGTCTTTCGAGAGCTGTTCGAACTCACGTTTCTCCTTAAACGACATGCGCTTGCGGGTGTCATGATGGTAGTCCTTTTTTGTCGGCTTGCTGTCTCCCTGTTGCGACTTTGTGGACGATGATGCCTTGGACGCACCTTGCTGGTTTTCCTTTGCCGTGAGCTTCTCGTACTCGCGGTACTGGGTGTAGTTGCCAGGGAAGTCCTTAATGTCGCCATTGCCGCGGAAGACGAGCAGGTGGTCGACGACCTTGTCCATGAAGTACCTGTCGTGGCTCACCACGATAACGCATCCCGGGAAGTCCTGAAGATATTCCTCCAGCACCTGCAGCGTCTGTATGTCGAGGTCGTTGGTAGGCTCGTCGAGAACGAGGAAATTGGGATTTTTCATCAGTACGGTACACAGGTAGAGCTTACGCTTCTGACCTCCCGACAACTTGGCCACATAGTTGTACTGTTCTTCGCGGGTGAAGAGGAAGTAGTTGAGGAACTGCGATGCTGTCATGTGGCGTCCGCCACCAAGGTCTATGTAGTCGGCAATGTCGGTGATGACATCTATGACCTTCTGGTCCTCACGGAATTGCAGCCCTTCCTGTGAAAAATAACCGAAACGTACCGTCTCGCCGATATCGAAGCGTCCGCTGTCGGGAGGCACCATACCAAGGAGCATCTTTATGAATGTCGACTTTCCCGTACCGTTGTTGCCGACGATGCCCATCTTCTCGAAGCGTGCGAAGTTGTAATAGAAGTCCTTAAGTATGATTTTTTCTCCTTCGGTACCGTCGGTGTTCCTTATAGGAAAAGACTTGCTGACATACTGACATTCGAAAATCTTTGAACCGATGTAGACATTGCTTGCCTTCAGACGCACCTGTCGCTCCTCGATTCTCTGTTTGGCCCTGCGCTCCAGGTCCTCGAAGGCATCCTCACGATAGCGTGCCTTATGACCGCGTGCCTGTGGCATCCGTCTCATCCATTCGAGCTCCTTCCGATAGAGGTTGTTGACGCGGGCTAGTTCTGCACGGCGGTTGTCAATGCGCTCCTGCCGCTTCTCCAGATAATAGGAGAAGTTGCCACGGTAGGTGTATATGGTCTTGTCGTCGAGTTCCAGGATGACGTTGCAGACGTTGTCGAGAAAGTAACGGTCGTGGGTGACCATGAACAGTGTCTTGTTGCCGCGGTTGAGGTAGTTCTCAAGCCATTCTATCATATGGAGGTCTAGGTGGTTCGTCGGCTCGTCGAGGATGATGAAGTCGGGCTCTGTGATGAGGACATTGGCCAAGGCAACACGTTTCTGCTGACCGCCGCTGAGCTGCCCCATTGGCTGCTCGAAGTCGGGAATCTGCAACTGTGTGAGAATCTGCTTGGCTTTCAGCACCCGCTCGGGCTCTCCGTGATGGTTGAAGCAGGCATCCAGGACACTCTCCTTGGGGTCGAAAGCCGGTGCCTGCTCCAGGTATCCCACCTTTATGTCATTATGATATACGATATTGCCTGAGTCGTATCCTTCCTTTCCTGTGAGTACAGAGAGCAGGGTAGACTTTCCGGTTCCGTTTTTTGCTATTAGTCCGACCTTCTGCCCTTCGGCTATGGAGAATGAGATATTCTCGAAAAGGACTTGCGCTCCGAAAGACTTTGTCAGGTTTTGGACATCAAGATATGGTGTTTGAGACATGACTTTATTATTGCGGGGTGTTGAAAAAATGATATTTAGGACATTACTCCTGGGACTGCATGGAATGGTTTATCTCATCAATGTAGTTGAGTACCTCGTCGCGTCCTGACTTGCTTGCGGCACTCGTGATGAAATAGGGCGGGAGAGTCTCCCAGGTGTTCTTCAACGTCTTCATCCACTGTATGGCGTTTGTTTTTGCGCGTGATGGCGTCAGCTTGTCGGCTTTGGTGAAGATGATGGCGAAGGGTACACCGTTCTCACCGAGCCAGTCGATGAAAGTCCTGTCTATCTTCTTCTGCTCATGGCGTATGTCGATGAGCACGAACAGACAGCAGAGCTGCTGACGCTTCAGGATATACCCAGTGTTCATTATCTGGAGATTACGCTCCGTCGTCTTTGAGCGTGCATAGCCGTAGCCTGGGAGATCGACGATATACCACTGGTCATTTATCATGAAATGGTTTATGAGCAGGGTCTTGCCAGGTGTGGCCGATGTCTTTGCCAGTCCCTTGTGGTTGCAGAGCATGTTTATGAGACTCGACTTGCCGACATTGGAACGGCCTATGAAAGCGTATTCCGGCTTGTCGTCCTGCGGACAGCGGTCTACCGACGGTGCCGATATGATGAATTCAGATTTGGTAATATTCATTTCTTTTTTGTAAAAAACCGGTACAAACTTATATAAAATTTTTGAGATTTTACACCAGTAGGATAAAAAAGTTGAGGCCACAACGCAAATAACTGCTGAGATGCGGCTGAAAGCCGCAA
>ONDK01000042.1 GCA_900316565.1 uncultured Prevotella sp.
AGAATTAAAAAGCTTCAAGCAAAGATTCTTCGCCTACAGAATGAGCAAGCTCAATCTGGGCTCAAGGTAACGGATGGCACTGATTAGTTATATAGAAGTTGAAATCCGAAGAGAGCCGTGTTGTGGATTAAATATTTATCAACCGGCTCCGAATAATTATCCATAAAGAGACTATGAGCAGAAAGCGTAAACCACTTCCTTTATATGAAAATGTGGAAATAGAGAGTGTTGCCGCGGAAGGCAAATGCGTGGCACATGTCGATGACAGAGTAGTTTTTGTACCCTTTGTCGTTCCAGGCGATGTCGTCGACCTGCAGGTAACGAAGAAGAAACACAAATATTGCGAGGCACGTGTAGTAAACTTCATAAAGAAGAGCCCCATTAGAATAGAGCCTAAATGCGAGCACTTCGGTATCTGTGGAGGATGCAAGTGGCAGACCCTACCCTATTCCGAACAGCTTAAGGCTAAGCAGCAACAGGTTTATGACCAGCTGACACGCATCGGCAAAGTGGAACTGCCCGAGTTTCGTCCTATATTAGGCTCTGTGAAGCAATGGGAGTACCGCAACAAACTGGAGTTCGGTTGCGCCAACAAACGCTGGTATACTGCTGAAGAGTTACAAGAGTTGCCGGAGGGTAAAGGGCTGACCGACAGCGCCGTAGGTTTTCATATCACTGGAGCCTTTGATAAAATATATCCAATAGAAAAGTGTTGGCTGATGGACGACCTCCACAATAATATCCGCAACGAAATTTACCGTTATGCTGTTGAGATAGGCATGTCGTTTTATGACATCAGAGCGCAGCACGGACTGCTCCGAAATCTTATGTTCCGCAATTCGAACACCGGAGAGTGGATGCTCCTCGTACAATTCCATTACGACGAGCCGGGAGATGAAGAGAAAGCTAAGGACCTGTTGGAGCATATTGCCACAGTCTTTCCACAGATTACAAGCCTTATATACGTAGACAACCAAAAAGGCAACGACACCATCGGCGACCTGGAACTGACGACCTACAAGGGCACGGATTATATTTATGAAACCATGGAGGGCTTGAAATTTAAGGTAGGACCAAAGAGCTTCTATCAGACCAACACCGAGCAGGCCTACCATCTGTATGAAGTTGCCCGCGAGTTCGCGCTGGATCAAACGGCCAGCGGTCTTTCCAACGGCAATGAGACTTCTGAGGCGAAACCACTTGTCTACGACCTTTACACCGGCACGGGCACTATTGCCAACTTCGTGGCACGGCATGCGAAAAAGGTCGTCGGCATAGAATACGTCCCAGAGGCCATTGAAGATGCCAAGATAAACTCCCAAATCAACGGCATTGACAATACGGAATTCTTTGCAGGTGACATGAAAGACATTCTGACGCCCGAATTTATCAAGGTCCATGGTCGTCCGGACATCATCATCACCGACCCACCAAGAGCTGGCATGCACCCTGATGTGGTTAAAGTTATACTTGAAGCCGCTCCGGAAAAGATTGTTTATGTCAGCTGTAATCCCGCAACTCAGGCTCGCGACCTTGCCCTTCTTAATGCCGATTATCGTGTTGCTCAAGTACAACCTGTCGACATGTTCCCGCATACTCCGCATGTTGAGAACGTCGTTCAGCTTATAAGGCGTTCCGGCCGATAACACTTATACTATTTCAACTAAGCCCCGGCATGTCCAAAGATGTCGGGGCCTAATTGAATTCTTCCAGACTGAACTCACCCCTAACGTATCTCTCCTTGCCAATATCCAGATACGACTCTTTCCCCTTTATAAACTCTATAAGCCGCTCAAACGTCGGAACATTCTCCAGCAGCGCAGCATTGCCAATCATAATGAGATGTTCCTCGGCTCTTGTCATGGCCACATTCAGTTTACGGTCCACTAAAGTATGGTCCGTATCCTCGAAAACACTATCAGTAAGAAAATTCAACTGATAGTATTTTTGCACCGTGAAACCATATACAATATACCGTCTCTGACTTCCCTGAAATCTCTCGACTGTATCAATGGCTATATCATGCAGGGCACTGATGTTGTATTTGTCGAGCAGTTTTCTTACGGCAGCAATCTGATTTCTGTACGGTACGATGATGCCCACCGTCTTCTGGGCATCAAACGACTCCCTCTCCAGGCTGTATATCCGCTCCACCGTTGCCGCGATCATCTCCGCCTCCACAGCATTCACCTTGTCTGACGGTGTCTCCACTGGCTTCTCAGAGTTAAGAAATACAATCCTGCGTGTAAGCAGCATATCGTCAATTCCGTTCTCTCCCCTGCCCTTTTGAGGGAGCACAGCCTCCTGATGCGGCCGTGGCACGACCATTAGATGTCCGTTATAGAACGCCTGATTAGGGAAATCGGCAATGTCTGGATGCATACGTCCTTGCCGTGTTAGCATATACACGACATGCTTGTTGCGGGCGTACCTCCGCAACAATCTCTCGAAAAGGGAATAGCGGCAGTCATAGAGTCCCATGGCGTTCAATTGAGGATCGTCAACGTGCGACACCTCTTCTGTCTGCTGAACTACCGCCGGCAACTGCTTGTGGTCGCCTATCATGACGAACTTCCTTATTGCCGCCTCCTCGCCGTGCCTTGCACTTAATATCCCCATGAGATGAGGCTCCAATATCTGTGAGGCCTCATCGATGATGGCAAGGTCGAAAGCCTTCAAATCAAAGATATTAAGATGTGACGATATTGCCGTTGTCGTACCGACATACACACGTGTCTCGGTGAGCATACGCCTGACATCACTCAGACTGGCAGCCGTGGCAATCCTGTTTGCGATAAGATGTTCCCTGGCCTTTGCAGTACAGCTGTCCGATCCGCCAATCCTTATATAGTCGATGCCAGCTTCCGTCATCTTAGTACAGATCTCATCCACGGCACGGTTGGTGTATGCCATGAGCATGACAGAGCTCCCCGGTTCCAGGAGTTCTTCTTTGAGCGTGTTGAGAAGTCCGAACGATGTTTTGCCTGTTCCCGGAGGACCTATGACAAGGAAGAAGTCCTTTGCCTGCTTCACGCGTAGTGCCAGGTCATTGAAATACCCGTAATCGCCTTTGATATGCCTTTCCTCATCCACCTCCGGCTGACGCTGTAACATCAGCAAATCGCGTCTCGACTTCGGAGCCAAAAGGAATGAGAACATCCCGCGGTAGAGCCCGCTGTATGACGCTTCCATGAAGTCGTGCTCAATGGCCCACACCTTTCCTTTCTCATGCCGGAACAGACGTGCGTCCGACTGTGGGTGCCGCAATGTGAGCACCAGATGGCCGTCATTGGTTATCTCCCTGATGGTACAACGGAGGATAATGGCCTTCCTCGCATCGGGCTCATCACCATGGCGGTAAGCGTAGAGGATTACGATGTCGCCGATGCGGAAGTTTGCCATGTCATTGTCCACATCCCCGGAATATTTGAGGTCAACGGTCGTTATCTTCTCTCCGTCGCCATTGCCATCAGGTGATACAAGCACGAGGTCATCAAAGATATTCCCAGCCAGCCGTTTCTCCAACAGTGAGGCATGCCATGTCGACGCGAAGCCGGAGCATTCCTTTGTGTTATTCCCGAACTTCGACAGCACATGCTCATTACTTATGAATGTCATGAAACGGAAGAAATACGACTTCTCAAGTTCCGAGACATCGGGCCGGTGGAAGACTCCCAGCACCTGCTCTATCTGCGGTTTCTGATATTCCGTCCATAAACGTCCGGCGACATGTTTCATATTCAGCTTGTCGGCCGTTAGCGTCTCATAGATACGGTAGCGTCCAGGCTGCGTAAGCTGCATCTCCAGCCATGCTATGCCGTTTCGGACACGTATCGCCTTAAAGATAACCTCCGGCATGGAGTTGACACGGAGCAGACTCTTCACATATTTCGAATAGAGCAGGAACGGCTGGAACTCATTGCCGACAGCCTCCATCGCCTTTCTGAAGTTATAACGGAACAGCAGCATGTAAAGCTGCAACTGTACCAAATGGTCGAGTTTCCATTTCGGCTCCACAAAGCCCTCGTAGGGGAATCCGCCTTTCCCGGCTTTCTGCTCTATAAGAAAACGGAAGTCCATTTGAAGATAGTCCATACGTCCCTGAAGGCCCAACATCTCTGAGAAGAACGACGGCTCTACGACACCCTCGCGGGCGTTGTATCCATGTTCCGCAGATAGTATTCCGGTAATGGCATGATGGATGTTGCGAGCCTGTTGACGGGCATCGTTATGGAACTGCTTGGAATCAATGTCTGTGGTGAGCATACCCAGAGCATAGTCTCGGAAGAACCGCATGATACTCGCGCGGTATCTCTCATTCAACTTATCTTCATCATCCGGCCACGGATCGCCGTTGAGTTCTTCGTCAAGCAGTTGTCCCGCAAGATTACCGAGCAATATAGGCTGACTGTCAGCCATTGGTGCCACCTTGCTTATAAGACTCACAAATGGCGATTCGGCATATTCCGTGAAGCAGCGGGCCACAGACGTTACATTAACAAGGTAGTCCGGCTCATAGATAATCAGTTCCGGCAGTATCGTCCCATCCTTGCCGGCATGCGGCCTTACAAGATTCACCTGCGCTCCCTCATGGAACATTGTCTTAAGGTACGACCAGTCATAGGGAAAATACTTGTTTCCGCCGGCATAGTCCACCTTGCTGTTGCCTTCCTCTGGATAGTTTTCTATCTTCCCATAGACATACCGGTCATCCCACGAGTCCACAATCATACGCATCTCATCGGCCAGCACATGTCTCTCCACATCTTCCTTTACATCGGGAGGGAAGAGTACGGACAGTTCCTCAGGAATGTCTGCTTTGTCGATGAACGCAATAAAGCGGCATAAAGCCTTCAGGTCCGAAGGAAATGCTTCCCGAAGCGATTTCTCCGGTATAGTCCTGAACTTCCTAATATTGTTGCGTGCCGCGTTGGAGGCATTGACCAGCCGCCATGGTGCATGACTTCCCTTAAGCAGATAGTCCATCCTCGCGAAAGGTCCGGCGAAGACCAGCCCCGTTGCTGATGTCCTCTCACCGAGAAATCGCGTCATCACCGCCTGAAGGCGCGCATACGCCTTCCGTGGCTTTCCCTTTTCCGCGGCAGCCCTCTCCAGTTCCTCGAAGAATGCCGATGCCGACTCTTGTCTGTATGATTGTGTTGACATTATATATAATAATGTGTATTTAATATAATGGTTCTATTTCCGGCCGTGACGATACGCCGTCATTGCCCTTAATAGGCCGGATATCTATATTGTCGAAATACGGAGTACTAACCCTTGAGGAGTCTTTCATCGCCATGAGTCCGGCCATGCCATGGCCAGCGTAGGAGCTTGTGGCCGTCATCGCCTCCTTGCCGTCTACTACCGCAGTAATTTTCTTTCCTTCGAATCTAAGGCAGAGATTATGCCAGGTGTATGGTGACACTCCATCGACATGAGCCTTGGCGAGAACCAGCTCACCACCCACACCGGTATCAATGCCCGACTTTATTATAGCCTGTTGCTCCGCGTCGCCGACAAGTTCTGTCTTGTCGACCTTACCGCGTGTAACGACAATGGCACAGTTGCCCATCTCGTCCATACTAAGATAATAGCCTTTCGGTATCACGCCCCAGCCGAAGCCGACGTCGAAGACACGTCCCATGACAGCTGCCTTGTCGCCGTGGTTGAGCCACACATCAGCTTTCACCTCATAGTCGCGCCATGCCGAGTCACCGATGATGGTGTAGTAGTTCCAGTCGGGAGCCCATGAATTGGCTGGCTCCCCGACAGTCTGCTGCAGACATGAACCTTTACCGTCGGGAGAAGCCTTCAGTTCAAACGAACCGATGATGTCAGCAAAATAATGTGGAAGAAATCCCCATTTGTTGTATGGCTCATAATCCTCGAAGTCATCCTTATAAGGCATCGGGAAGGGCTTCGATGTCGGAATGTCGGCAAAGCATCCCTTCTGCTGTCCGCGCGTAGTGGAGAACGAGTAAACCGTATTAGGCTGGAGCGTTACCGTGAACCGGCCGCCGTGAGCCTTGACATCGTCTCTTCTCATGAACTGGTTCACGGAGTCGCTGGTCCACTGGCACAGTGTATTCCGACTCATACTGCCCGCAGTCTTCCAGGACACCGTCTGCACCTTCTTGGCACCTTTCGTCTCGATGATAACACTATAGTCGCCTTTTGGCGACATCAACGTTACCATAGTGCCACCACCCTGGAGATGCCGGCATCCCGAATCGACATATCTCCATCCCACTTCGGAGAACTGCCCGTAGTGGGCATAGCCCCACAGCGACTGCCTCACACGGTAATGGCCGCTCCACGGCTCATAGGCGAGAAGCATCGGCGGGTCAGCGGAGTACGGTTCCATAGGGTACAGGCCACCTATGTCATACCAGTTGACGACTTTTGTCACACCATTGTCGATATAGTTGCGGTTGAAGCAGTTAACTATCGTTATCAGACAGTCGAAGCCTTTTAGGTACACGTGGTCCTCAGTGTTCCAGATAGGCTTCCCCAGTTTTCTTGCCATTTCCCTCTCCTCCGGTTTTACGGGATACCCCATGCCGAAGGTGTGGCCGCTGATGATGTCTATGGACGCATTCAGAGCGGAATCGGTCATCATGTCCTTTACAAAATTCAACTTCCCATCGTACCAGTTGTCAAAGGCATGAATCCTAACCTTGCTGAACCCGTTGTCGTCAAGGGCCTTCCGGAGGGCCTTCACAAACGGATAGTCATCGCCACGCTCATTACGGCACCCCAGCGCATCAAGTTCCAGTCCGTAGACATGGCGCAGTCCCAGGAGCCAGTTGACATAATAGTCGGCGGCATCCTTCGACCAGAAATTGCCGTTGCCTATCCAGTGTGGGGCACTCCACGCCGTTGCGTCAAGCGTCAGCATGGGATTGCGGCGTTTCGCCTCCCGAAGTATCCACCACGTATAGCCGCGGCTGAAGTTACAGTCGTGGCGATAGTGCATATGGCTGGGCATGGACCCTTGCGTAGAGTTGCCGTCGCCGGGAATCTCCACGAGCAGCGCACTGACGGAGGCTCCGAACATCGGCTTGTAAACCATGTCGAGAATCTGACTGCGCTGCGGCTCTTTATAGTCTTTCAGGAGTACTGACGTGGCACCGCCTCCGTTGACGACGCCGATACCATCAAAGGTGTTCTTCGCCGTCTTCGGATTAAGGATGATGGTCTGACCGCATAAACAGAAGGGCATGACCATGAGTAAAGTTGTAAGAAAAAGTGATTTCAGTTTGTAATGCATCTTTATCCTATGTTAGGTTTGATGCGGTAAAGGTATAAAATAAATTGCAGATAACAAAATCCTTTTGAAATATCCTTTGACCATTTCAAAATAAAATCCTCATTGACACGTTATATATATGACATTATTTGCGCTTTTGGGCAATATTATGACCGGACTATCAATACTCATACCCACATTCAACGATGAATGTCTGACTCTTGTAAGGGCATTGCAGGAGCAATGTGCCGCACTCTCAGACGGCAATACCGTGGCGGATGGCCTTAGCTACGAGATAATCGTTGCCGATGACGGGTCCACGGACGATGCCGTCAGAGCGCATAACTCTGCGATAGCATCATGTCCCAATTGCAAATATATCCAGCGGAGTGTGAATGTCGGCCGTGCCGCTATCCGCAATTTCCTTGCACGGCAAGCTTCCTATGACGAACTTCTCTTTATCGACAGCGACATGGCAGTCATCCGTAATGACTATATATATAAATATGTTGTCGCGATGGCATCGGACAGTGTTGTCTATGGCGGCTACGACGTACCGGAACAACCAGCCTTTAATCGCAACCTCCGTTACCGTTATGAGCTCTCCTGCCGCAAGGCCCATACAGCAGAGAAACGCAGGCGAAGCCCTTATCTCGATTTCCATACAAGCAACTTTATGATACCCCGCAACATGATGCTAACGAACCCTCTTGATGAGCAGTTCCGACATTATGGTTATGAGGATGTGGCTTTCGGCCGCTGCCTTCAGGAAAAAGGAATAATTATAAACCATATCGACAATCCGCTGGGCTTTTGCCGCTTTGAAAACAATGAAAAATTCGTAGAAAAAACAGAGGAGGCTATCAGAACATTAGTGGAATTTAGTGGGCAATTGTATAACTATTCGCGTTTGTTGCAGACAGTGGAAAAAATGAGCCGTATGCATGTCGCAGGACTGTTCAAATTACTGATGATACCATTCGAAAAGCCTATGAGAAAGGTACTTGTCAAAAAGAACATTCCACTTGCAGTTCTGAAGATATATAAGTTAACCTATCTTCTGAAGCAATTACAGAACTCCTAAAAGATTTTACAAAGAAAACATGTCGACCAGCACCTTTTAATCAAAAAAATCCAATTTAAGCATTAAAAAGGATTAAATTAGAAGGAAAATTAATGTAAACGTTTGCATGTTCAAACAAAAACAACTAACTTTGCAGTGAGAATAGAAAAAGAAAGATTTACAACAACTAAAAACGAAGAAAGGGTTATCTAATGGCAAAGAAAGACTATCCACAGATTTACGTGGAGTATGAACGTGAAGACACTGAGCAGACAACCTCTCATGAGGTTCTCGGCGGAGAATTATGGTTCGATTGACTTTATCACATCTATATTGTGACCCCAAAGGAGCGGACGTTGACATTTTTGTCAGCGTCCGTTTTTCATTCTTGTTTGTTTTATATGTTACATCGCGGATGGACATCGCATTGCATTAGATTGACTCAAATAAAACCGAGCCAGTAGGCAGACCGGGGAATACGGCAGCTTACTGGCTCAGTTCGTCTTGTATTATTTCACGATAACCTTCTTAGTCTTACCGTCAGCATATCTGATGATATTGATGCCAGGGACAACTTTAGTAAGCCGCTTGCCATCGACGGAATATATGCCTGTGATGGCATTTCCCGTGTTGCCGGTAGTCAGTTCACTGATACCATCGGTAACGCTCACCAAGGCCTTTGCACTCAATCCACCATATTCGTTAACAGCCTGCACCATGTAGACTCCGTCAGAGCTCTTGGCATAATGAGTATCGGTGGTGAAGCCTATGACCTCGTCATCCTTTGTAACGACATAGCATATGGCGTATGGCACTTGTGGCCAGCTTATCGTTGTGGCGTCAGCAACAGGCTTCGGGGCATCGCACGGCTCACAGATTATCTCCGGATTCCAAGCGTCATCGCCTCCACATACATTCTTCACCGTGTACTGTGCTGCCTGCTCAGCAGTGAGCACCGCCGTAGAACTGTTTCCGCGGATAGTGTCTGTGGTATTTCCTGAGGCATCTTTCACAGTGTAATAATAGTCGGTGCGACGGTGGGATAGGTCCATAGGATTGCCATTGCCATCCATGGTGTTGTATTCCGCCCACAATGAAGGCAGTCCGCCCATGGTGGGATACCATCCTGTAGCAGGGATGGTCACCTCTGCCTTCGTGTTGATAAATACGGTCTTAGGTGCGTTGTGCCAAGGTCGTCCTAGCCAGACACTAGTCTCTGACGGTGTGCCCGGAGCCGTGATGACGTTGTTGAGGAAGACATACCCCCACTTTGTGCCCTGAGGATGTCCCGGTGCAACGATGTAACCGCCATTCTTCCGAACGATGTTTATTGTGTCGTTGCAAATCATCACGTCACCCTGTCCGTAGAAGAAGTCGACGGCACCCTCTATCCAGCTGTTCGTGATATATGCGCGGTGCGTCATACCTCCACCGGTGTACCATGTATCCTGGTAGGAGCGCAGCTTCATGTTGTTCATCACCAACTTATCACCGTTGGAACAGAGAGCCAGTGCCTGCGGTCCGTCGTTTTTCTCCACTCCATAGCTGTTCATCAGGTCAACACCCTCTATATAGTTATGGTCCGACTCAATGTCGAGAGTTGCACCATCGCTGATGCCGTAGGCCTTCTCACCTCCGGAGAGACGGCTGTCGGAGATTGTTACCAAGTCCTTGTCCTGTCCGATGATATGTATGTATGGTTTTGATGCTGGGATAGTTACATGCCCCGTGTATTTTCCTTTTTTCACAAAGATAAGCCATGGCGTGGTGCGTCCTTCCGGTGCTGCAGCGATAGCCTCCTGAAGAGTCTTATAGTTACCCGTACCGTCTTCGGCTACAACAGCGTCGAAGAGTCTTGCCACCGGCTGCTTACGCTCCATGGTCGTGAAGGCTATTGATGTGCCTTCAAAGGCATTGCCACTGCGATCAGTTATGGCACCGGCAGGAAGGGAGAACGTATAGGCCGTGGCGTATTTCAGTCCACTGTACTTAAATATCACCGTCTTGCCGCTGATGATAGGCTGAAGCGACTCACCGTCAAGGGTGGCCGCACCGTTGCCTGTCTTAACCTTCTCATCGAAGTTTAGGACGATGGACCCTGTTGCGCTTACTCCAGTGGCATCATTCTCAGGATTAGAGCTTACGAGGATAGGAGGTGTAGTGTCGTCGGCAGTGTCAGTCTCACCAAGGACATATATCTCGGCTATGGAGAGTCCGTCCTTATCCGACGTTACGCCGGTCATCGGAGAGGTGAAGTCCGGCATCCACCTTACGAAGACCTTATCGCGGTTGCTGAACGAGTCGGGGAGTTCGATATCCTGATTGCCAGCCCATCCTCTGTTTGGCAAAGTGAACGAGCCTACTGTTACGTAGTTCTTTCCGTCGGCAGAAGCCTGCTCGTAGTAAGTAGTGTAGGAGTTGTAGTCGTTGCCGAGGTCATTGCTCACGACGATATTCTTCATTCCCTTTGTCGAGAAGCTTATTTCGAAGTAACGCTTAGCTGCCAGCGGCTGCCAGATGCGTGCGGCATATTTTCCGTGTTCCTGTCCGTTGGCGTTGCCACGGCTGAGCCATGACGAGGTAGAGCCTGCTGCGTCTCGGAGGCTGAGCAGTCCTGCGTTCTCGCTGTCGCTCTTATAGTCGGCTGCACGCTCGCTCTTCGGGTCGTCGTCATAGAAATCCCAGCCGACGATGTAGTCGCCAGCACTGAAGTTGGCGGTAACGTTCTTATTGCCATCCATTGTGATAATACGTTCAGCATTGGTACTGTTGTCCTCCCAGCCAGTGAAGGTCATTACCTTATTGTTCTGTGCTGTGAGCTTCACCTCAGTGCCGGTCTCATACTGATGGATATTGCCGTTGACATGGCCTTCCGGCTCCACCTTTACAAGGTTCTTGCGTGCACCGCCGGTGAGATTGATGTTGAGATTGTAAACGGTAGCCTTCTCATAGACAGCCTTCACCGTCATATCGTGGTCTATCTTGAATGTGAACGGATTACGCTCAGAGACATAGTTACCCTCCGGGTCCTCCCATCCAAGGAAATGATAGCTGAAGTTCTCCGTTGTAGAGAGAGTAATCTCAGTGCCCTCGTCGAATACCGTACCCTCCGGACTGACGGTAACTGTTCCGGCTTCCGGTGTCTCATTGCTGACGTTCAGTTTGCATGACTTCACGTCGGCGGCCTTTCCTGAGAAGTTTCCTTTCAGCACTACATCACGAAAACCGAACTGCTTTGTAGTTGCCAGTCCCTTAATATAGATTTTGATTGTTACAGGGTCGCCGGTGGAAAGAAGGTTGGCAATGTCGAAACTATAGTCGCTGTAGTGTCCTCCTGTGCTGGCGTTGTTGCGGTTTGGCGTGATGTCGCTAGCCAGTGATACACTGTTGTCGCCCACTGATGCCACGACGTCCATCTTTCCACCGTTGGTACCGAAGCGTGCGGCCTTCATAGAGAATTTAGTAGGAACGAAGGTGATACCCTTCTTCGGGATGATAGTATAGGTAATGGCATTGGCATCATCGTTGGAAGCTCCGATGACAGTAGGCTGCACCCTATAGAACGACATACCGTCAATGTTCTGAGGTGCCGCAACAGAGATGTTGTTTCCTACAGACATTGATGCCACAGAGGTCAGTCCCTTCACCGACATCTCACCGTTCATCGTGCTCTCCGTACCTTTATCGAGCGGCCAAGTGGCGGTAACACCATCGTTTGACTCACCGGCAACCACCTTCAGGACCTTACCTCCTACAGGAATAGTAATAGTCTTACCGCCCTGGCTGACGGTAACATGCCCGTCGATGTCAGCATCATCACTTGTGATATCGGCCTTTACATAGAACGACGAGACGACCATGCCGGCGTCATAGTGGAGCGTTGCCGTGCTTCCCCAAGCGTTCTGGTCGGTGGACACGTCGATACCCTTCGATGCAGTAATGGTGATGTCGCCACTCTCAGGAGTGAGCTCAAAACCTTTCAGCACCGCCTGCTTTGTCAGGCTCTGTCCTTTATAACCTGTTCCGAGACCGATAGAGTCGGGTTGAACGGTTAGCTCGCTGTTGAGATTGACATAATCGGCGAGGACTCCGTTCTCCTTCATCAACTTCGCGCACATCCGTGCGACGATGGTGGCACCGGTCTGATTGAGATGGGTGGCACCATTGCCGTCGAAGAAGAGGGCGTTGCACTCTGTGTCGCCATATTTCTCATAGAGTTCCTTTGTGGCTGTGGTGAGGTCTATGAACGGCACGCCCATAGAGTCGGCGACGAGCTTCATCTGATAGGCATAGTCCATGGAATGGTCGTCGGCGGGCACACTCTGGTTGGTAAGAACACCGTTGGCGGTGAGCTTCGAGAAGCTATCGCCGAGGTCATGGCGTCCGTTGCGCCGGATAGTATTCCCATTGAAATACTTACGGCAGATAGGGCTGACGAGTACCGGGGTGCATCCTGCGGCACGTGTCTCGTTGACATATTTAATAAGGTACTGCTTATAACAACCCGTGGGAACGGTACCACGGTTGTCGGTCTTGTCGGCCAGGTCGGTCTGTCCCGTCCGCGTGTAATAGGCTTTCAGTGAGTCGCCGTCCATGCCCTGGTTCTTCTCATCGTTATGTGCGAACTGTATGAGGACATAGTCGCCGGCGGTCATCTGGCTTTTCACGCTTGCCCAGTACTGGCTGCCCTGGTAGAAGCTCCTCGTGGAGGCTCCACCCTTGCCACGGTTGTTGAC
Organism: uncultured Prevotella sp.; assembly: GCA_900316565.1. Classification (GTDB taxonomy): domain Bacteria; phylum Bacteroidota; class Bacteroidia; order Bacteroidales; family Bacteroidaceae; genus Prevotella. The sequence goes on from ONDK01000042.1 coordinate 13,052, forward strand.
CGTGATGCCGTTAAGAAACTGCTGCAGATACATTCCCCATCCACGTGTTACGGTGGAGTTGGGGTCGTACTGCGCCATTGTCGAGTCGCCGATGGTATGCACCTTTATGGCTTGAGCCGTCGTCAAGCCTATAACGAGCATAGCTGTCAGCACCGACAGAAATAGGTTCTTTCTCATTTTGCTCTGTAAATTAGTTTTAGAAGTATTAATGTTTGAAATTCTTCGCATGCAAAGTTAATACTATTACAGTGCATTGATGGGGCTGAAAAGAACCAAAAAGGGTGCAAAAACATGTCAATGCCCTTTATTTGCCTTATATTCCGACGGCGACATGCCCACAGACTGCCGGAAGACACGTGAGAAATACTTCGGGTCCGTAAACCCACAGCGGTAGGCGGTCTCGGCCACCAACGTTCTGGACTCAGTCAGCAGCTCCTGCGCCCGTTTGATGCGGGCCTCTCGGAGAAAGTCTGCAGGGGGCAAGCCGACGAGCGATTTCATCTTCCTGTTCAGACTGGACCGCGACATTGCCGCAGCCGCAGCCATATCGTCGACGCTGACATCAGAGTCGGAGATATGTGCCTCCACAAAAGTCATGATACGGTTCATTATCGCCTCGTCCTCCTCCGATAGTGTCGGCGACGGAGATACTGGCTGTTCCGGTTCTTTCTTCGACTCCTCCAATAGCGATAGATAGGCCTCAAGGGTTTCCTTCTGTTTCGCTTTCATCCGCCGGATAAGTCTCACGGTGAGGAATACGCCCAGCAGTATACCCGTTATAATAATGATGATGATAAGACGGAACCATATTGTCTCCGTAAATTTCGGTTCCACGATAATCTTCACTGTCCTTATCTTCGGGTTCCATGTGCCCATGGCGTTGGTGGCTCTAAGGTCAAGAAGGTACTCGCCTGGCGATAGCTCGGCCAAACGCACGTTATTGTCATTGCCGAGATAATGCCAGTCGGCGTCGCCCCTGACGCGGTATGCATAGCGGATGTTAGCGGCATTACGGTAGTCGAGGACGGTGAAACTGATGTCCACCGTTCGGTCGTCGGGGCTGAGCTTTATCTCACTGAGCCCATTGACCATATATTTCGTTGGGGCGTTCTCTATCTTTAGCGATGTCAGGACAATAGGAAGCAGCTGCTTGTCAGCGTAAAGCATACTGACGTCAATGGCCACGAAGCCATCGTTCAGACCGATATACCATTTGCCACTGGCACTGTCGTAAACGGGCTTCGCATCGCTGAACGACAACTGCTGGCCGAAAAAAGCGTCGGAAAACTCGCGACTTTCACCGGTGCGCTGGTCTAAGATAATCAGAGTATTGTCGGTGACGGCAAGGAGACTGGGACCTGACGGCGACGGGAATGATGTCGCAGAGAGTATGACATCACTTCCGAGACCTGTGCCGCTGTCGTAATGGCGGAAGGTCAGCGACGGAGCACAGAGTTTGTCGGAGGTCATGTTGATACCTCCGCTCTCTGTGGCTATATACCACCGTCCGTCTGTCCCCGCAATGCCCATGCAGGCATTGGTGCTCAGGCTGCTCACCCTGGAGGGCTGGCGCTGGTGCAGATGCCATTTGTTGCCGTGTCCCGGTGTGATATCGACGGCAAGAAGGCCCTCTGTCGTTGCGGCGGCAAGGGTGTTATTATCAGCAAGTGTGATACGGCGCACCTTGTTCTCACGACCAAAGTGGATAGCGGAATAATGTCCGTGGTCGATACATACAAGTCCGTTGTCCATCGTTGCCACCCACAGACGGCCGTGGCTGTCGGAGACTACGTCGTAAACCTCGTTCATCCTGAAGCCTTCAGGCGCGTCGATGCGTGTAACGTCATAGCCATTGCCATTTAGCCGCAGACGGTAGAGACCTCCCGGTTTACAACCAAGGAATATCTCACCGGTAGTTTTATCACTGTATATGCAGTAGACAGGGGATGGGAATGTCGTCGGACTGGAGCTAAGCCTTCCTCCTGCCGTAAGATAGCTGACTGAACCATGGTCGTAGACTCTAACTTTCAGGTCTTTCGCGGCCACCCACAGCCGTCCTCTGTCATCGAGAAAAAGGCTTTTCACTTCCGAGGCTTTGTCCCATCTCGTGATATCCAGTGGCATATTGTTCGGAATGCATACGCTGATGCCGTTGCTTAAGACGTTCCACTGCAGCCCCTGACGGTCGGTAAGTGAGAAGCGGAGTATACTGTCGCCTTTGACCGACTTGGCGTTGCCATGACCGGGATGGGCCTTAAGGGCGTTGCTCTCTTTAGCACTAACGGGCGAGAAACGGCCAGTGAGAAGAGAGAAGCGAAACCAGCTGTCGTCGACGCGGCAGTTGAGGATATTGTCATCGTGGTCGTCGATGGCAATTTTTCTAAAGCGGTCGGAGGGCATGCCGACGCCATCGCCGGGCCGCGACTTAAAGGTAACAAACTCACGGCCGTCGAAGCGGTCTATGCCGTTCCAAGTCGACAGCCAAATAAAGCCGTCTTTGTCCTGGAGTATCTGAGTAACATGCCTATGGGAAAGGCCGTCGCGCTCTCCATAGAATATTGTTCTGTGCTGCTGGGCCAGGGCTATGACCTCTACCGAGAGTATTATAGCAAATATAATTATCCGTTTCATTAGATTAGATGTCTGTCAGAATGTTCCTCTGCTTCTGTTTCTACTTAGAGTCAAACATTTTTCAAGTTACGGCCTCAAAGGTACTAACTTTCTTCGTTATCACAAAATAATATCGGATTTGTATTGCTGGCGGAGGGGAAATGGCACAGACTCAACAAGTATCTTCATTCCTACCATTTCCTTAATGGAGAGGAGAACTAATCTTATAAGTTCCATTTAAAAGATTGATGATTCAACGAGGATGTAAAAGGCGAATAGAATGGAAAACGAGATACAGTTTCTGCTTTACAGCATGCCCGACGAGCAGGGCAATGTACAAGTTATTGTAAAGGACGGTACAATATGGTGTACCCAGAAGGCTATGGCACAGCTCTTTGGGGTAGGAATTTCCGCTATAAATAAACATCTGAAGAATATTTTCAAGAAGGAAGAATTGCAGAAAGAAGTGGTTGTTTCCAAATTGGAAATAACCACTCAACAATGAGCTATTAAAGGGAAAGGCCATAAGTCTCAAGTAGAATTCTATTCTCTTGATGCTATTATCTCTGTCGGCTACCGTGTCAATTCCGTCAAAGCCACGAAGTTCCGCCAGTGGGCAACATTGGTGTTGAAGGAATACATCACGAAGGGATTTGCCCTTGACGACGGAAACCTATGTAAACGGTGCTGCGAAACCCAATGTAGGGGTGGGGTTTATCCCCATCCTCCAAGCGCAATAGTGACTTACAGCCTCGGAGAGGCTGCCTCTCAGTAACCCCAGGCTAAACGAGTGCAGCCTGGGGTAAGTAGGTGGCGGAAAACTTACTCAGTGCCTCGGAGAGGCACCGTGTATAATCCCCCATCTGCTTATCTGGATGCGCTCGCTCCATGGAAACCTCTGTCACCCAATGTATGGGTGGGGTTTATCCCCATCCTCCAAGCGCAACAGTGACTTACAGCCTCGGAGGCTGACTCTCAGTAACCCAAGGCTAAACGAGCGCAACGAGTGCAGCCTGGGGTAAGTAGGTGGCGGAAACCTTACTCAGTGCCTCGGAGAGGCACATACACGTAGTGTTCATCATTATATCCTAATGGTTGGCTTATAGGACTAATGGTATATAGCTTTATATATGCACACACTACGTGTCTGAACCTCTCCACTCTCCTTTCTATCTGTCCCCAGACTGCGCTCGCTCCGCTCGTTTAGTCTGGGGTTACTGAGAGTGTGCCTCTCCGAGGCACCGTGTATAATCCCCCATCTGCTTATCTGGATGCGCTCGCTCCATGGAAACCTCTGTCACCCAATGTAGGGGTGGGGTTTATCCCCATCCTCCAAGGGTTTAAAGGTGATCTCTTTATCCTCATCTTAGGAGGAGTTAGAGGGGGGCTACAGGGGTCTTATCTTGGAGGATGGGGATAAACCCTACACCTACATTGGCATAAGTCGCTTATGTTCCTTATAATTCACGCTATTAAGTAACTTCAGAAACTTGAAATAGACCTATTAAAAGCGTAAATATGATCAGGACACTACACTAGGCGATTGCCTATCAATGATAGTAAAAATGGCAACCATGAAACACAATGAGCTCGACTGACAATTAAGTTTCAACTCTTCTGCATCAGTACTTCGGTCGAATTACTCTAGTATTTCACATCAATTACTGTAGTACAAAGTATGAATTACTCCAGTACTTCAGCTAAGTACTTAGTCGAGGAAAGTTAGCTGATAGCTGACTTCGGGTAAAGAGCCTACCAAGCTGCTGTCTTTTCGTAAATTTATAAAGCCATAGAACAATGAAGAACGAAATGACAAAAGAACAGGAGTAAAGCCTGCCTATATCGAAGCCAAAAAATATTCAATGTTGACTTGCGAGAATAGTCCTCCGTAATGACCATCCACGTTTGAAAGAGATCGTCAATGATTTTACTATGGCCGTAACCTTATTGCCAGCTCTCTCCCCTCGAGGGGGAGAAAGAAGGTTCGTCTTTGACTCAATAACGTGCTTTCTTTCAAATAATTTGCGGAAGGAAGCAGGAGACGAGGAGCACGAGGATGCCTGTAACGAGGATGGCTATCGTGGTGCGGTCGCACCCCTTCCATTCCTTAAGGATGATGCCCCACACATTGCTGAAGACCACGTTCAGAGCCATGAGTATGCAGAACGAGAGCGTGGTGAGCACTGGCGAGGTAGTGAGGAAGCCCTTGCCCAGGGAAAGCCCGAAGAACTGACTGTACCACAGTGCGCCGGCGAGGAAGCAGAAGAAGAGGTTGTTGGCCCATACTCTGCCCTTGCCATAGTCGCCCCAGGTGTGGTTGTGCTGGTTCTGCCACAGACAGTAAACGGCGTTGGTCACGAAGCCTCCGAGGGTAACGAGTAGTGTGGCAGGCAGCGTGCGGTACATGGCCGGTGTCATCTCACCGAAGTTGATATCCTTGCCAAACTCCAGTCCTACGTTGAAGCACCCGCTCATGAAACCGGCGAGCAGTGCGATGGTGATGCCCTTTGGAAAGTTGAAGTCCTTAACTGCCTGGCGCTTCTCCTCCTCCGACAGTATTGCCGTTTTCCGCTTTCCGGCCCATCCTATGATGGCAATGCCGAGAAGGGTGACGACGACACCGATAAGCACGGAAGCCGTCAGCTGGCTGAGGGCGTGTTCCTCCGGGAAGAACGCGTTGATGAGCACAGGGCCCATGACAGTTCCAAGACCGGCACAGGTGCCCAGGGCAATGGACTGTCCGAGGGCGACACCGAGGTAGCGCATTGACAGGCCGAAGGTCAGTCCGCCCACACCCCAGAGCACGCCGAAGAACACTGTCATAGCCACATGAAAGCCGTTGGCACCGGAAAACAGTTCCATAAGTCCATGACCGGAAGGCACTGCCAGCTCAGCGCCAAGCAAAGGCAGAAGAAGCCAGGCGAAGATGCCCTGCACGAGCCAGTAGCTCTCCCAGCTCCACTCCTTAACCTTGTTGATAGGCACATAGCAGCTCGACTGACAGAAGGCGCCGGCTGCGATAATCAATAATCCTATTAGTATCTCCATAGTCGGTTGACAGTGGGTGGAGGGTTCTCCCCCACCCTGCTGTTTGTTGTTTCAGTTCTTATATATTACTCAAGTTTCTGAAGTCGATCAACCATTAGCGGATACAAATGTCAGAGACTTGAACATATTATATAATGTGTCAGCGTTTGCTGAGCACATCATTCTCATACTGCTCCACGTCGGCGAGGTAGTCCTCGGCCACGGGCACGTTGTTTCTCATGTTGAAATAATCGTAGACGGCACCGAGCGGCAGTGTCTTCTCTTCCTCCAACAGTGCGAGCCGCTCGAAGTAACGGCCCTCGTCCTCATACTTTCGCAGCTGTGGCAGCGGTTCCAGCAAAGCCTGCAGGAGGCTCTTCTGCGCGGCGCGCACACCGATGATGTAAGCTCCTATGCGGTTGATGCTCGCGTCGAAATAGTCGAGACCGATGTGTGCGCGGTCGAGGGCGTCGGCACGGACGAGCTCCGAGAAGAGGTTGCGCGTGTTGTCGTCGAAGAGCGTCACATGGTCGCTGTCCCAGTGCATAGGACGGCTGACATGGAGCATCAGCTCCGGCACGAAGAGCAAGAGCGACGAGACGGCATCGGAGACGTTCTCCGTTGGCTCGTAGTGGCCCGTGTCGAGGGTGTAGATGACATTGTTCTTTGAGCAGTAACCGGCATAGAAGTCATGGGAGCCAACGGTGTAAGCCTCCAGTCCGATGCCGAAGAGCTTTGCTTCGAGACAGTCCTTCATGTTGGGGAGGTTCTCAGAGAGGACATCGTCGAGACTGTTCTTGAGGATTTCACGATAGCGGTATTTCTCCACGGTGAGGTCCTTGCTGCCGTCGTGGATCCAAATGTTCATGATACACGGGTCGCCCTGTGCCTTACCCATAGCGTCGGCGATGCGGCGGCACCGTTTTGTGTGCTCTATCCAGAAGTCGCGGATTTCCTTATCCGGATTGGCCAGTGTCAGAGAGCCGCTCTTCGGATGGGAGAACGATGTAGAGTTGAAGTCGAGGCTCATGTGGCGTTCCCTTGCCCACTGCATCCAGCCCTCAAAGTATTTCGGTTCCACCTGGTCGCGGTCGACGCACTTCCCGTCAAACTCACCATAGGTCTCGTGGAGGTTGAAACGGAAGGTGCCGCCGAGCAGTGAGAGCACCTTATCGATGTCCTGTCGCAGCTCGTCAATGTTGCGGGCACGGCCGGGATAGTTTCCCGTGGTCTGTATGCCTCCGGAAGCGGCCTCGCCCCGCTCGAAGCCTACGACATCGTCGGCCTGCCAGCAATGAAGGCTTATTGGTGTGTGTTGTAGGATGTCAAGTGCCTTGTCGGTGTCTACGCCCAATGCGGCATAACGCTCGCGGGCGGTCTCATAGTTCTGTTGGATTTGTTTTGTAGTCATTGTGGTTTTATTTTTGATTATTGTTTCTTTGGTTGGAATTCTCTCAGTGTGATGCTCCCGGCGATGACACGCCGCATGTCCCAGATGTCGCCTACGGCACCGTCGGCCTTTGCCTGTAGCATGACGTTACCCAGGGCTGTCCCCTCCTGAGGTCCTGCCAGCACGCGCACGCCAAGGGCATCAGCGGTCATCTGGTTGAGGTAGGCATTGAGGCTGCCGCCACCGATGATGTGGAGTGTATTGATGGTGAACGGCGCAAAATCCTTAAGCCATCCGAAGACAGTTTTGTAACGGTTGACGAGTGAGTCGAAGAGACAACGGCACACCTGTGCCCGTGTCTCGGGAATGGGCTGGTGATGTATCTCACAGTAGTCGCGGAGGGCCAGCAACATAGAGTCAGGGGCGGCGAACATCGGGTCGTCGGGGTTGACGAGTGTGCGGTTGGCCTCTTCCTTCATGGCGTCGTCCTGCAGTCGGTGATGGCCGAGCTCCTCACTGATGCGCTGACGGGCTTCTGTCTCATCGTGTTCCTCAGCGAGGATCTGTTTCTTCCATTCACGGCGGCAGCACTCATACATCCACATACCGCAGATATTCTTCAGGAAGCGTGTGGTGCCGTCGATACCGCCTTCGTTGGTGAAGTTGCGCTCCTGACTCTCAGCGTTGATGATGGCCTCGGGTGTCTCTATACCCATAAGGCTCCACGTGCCACTGCTGAGGTAGGCAAAATGTCCGTCGTTGGCAGGCACCGCCGCCACGGCACTGGCAGTGTCGTGGCCGGCAACGGTGATGACGGGCACTGCACCGAGTCCGGTGAGCTTCTGCACCTCTGGCGTGAGTGTGCCGAGGACGGTACCCGGCATGGCCATAGGGCCAAAGGCTTCTCGCGGGATGCCGAGTGCACGAAGAAGTTCCCCGTCAAGGTCGCCGGTAGCGGGATTGAGGAGCTGAGATGTCGATGCCACGGTATATTCGCAGACGGCCCTACCGGTGAGCATATATCCCAATGCATCGGGGATGAAGAGTATCTTCTTAGCGGCCTTTAAAGCACTGCTGTGGTGGTGCTGCATGGCATAGAGCTGGAAGAGGCTGTTGAAGTTCATGAACTGTATGCCGGTACGCCTGTAGACCTCGTCCTTGGCCATGCGGTCGGAGAAGAACCGCTCCATCATGCCGTTGGTGTGTGGGTCACGGTAGGCTATAGGGTTACCGAGCAGTACGCCGTCGTCGCCGAAGAGCGCAAAGTCACAGCCCCATGTATCGATGCCAATGCTCTCGATATCCATGCCGCGCTGCGAGGTGAGCTGCAGTCCACGTATTATCTCATTGTAGAGGGCGTAGAGGTCCCAATATAGGTGTCCGCCCAAGGCTATAAGCGTATTATCGAAGCGGGTCAGTTCCTCCAGGCTGACATTTCCGTTGTCGAGAGTACCGATGATAGTACGGCCGGAGGTCGCTCCAAGATCTATGGCTAGATAGTGTTTCATTTTCGTTTGAATGTTGGCTGGTGTAATAAGTCGTAGTTGTCTTTTGTTTTTGATTTGCCTGCAAAGTTATTGTGTTTTTCATAGTGTCTTATGCAAATATTGATATATAACATGTGTTTTTTGATTAAATGTTTAATCGGAATATATATCTGATTTGAATTATTATCTCTTTAAGATTTAACAGACTTTAACCCTTTTGAGTAACATATGTTATCCATAGCATAATCAGGACATTACTACCTTTGCACCGTCAAAACAAAAACAAGGAATTAATCGAACAAGAAAATGGAGAATAAGATGTTTTGTTTCCAGTGTCAGGAAACAGCTAAGGGAACAGGTTGCACCCTTCGTGGTGTATGTGGTAAACTTCCGGAGACAAGCCGTTGGCAGGACCTCCTGCTGAGCGTCGTCCGCGGTGTAGCAACCATCGGCAATAGCCTCAACGAGGCCGGAGTGGTCTTCGACAAGACAGTTGTCGGCGACTTCCTCACCGATGCCCTCTTCGCTACCATTACCAATGCCAACTTCGATGACGCAGCCATCCTCGAGAAGGTCGACCGCGGCATTGTCATCAAGAAGGAGCTCCTCACCAAGGCTCAGGACAATAACGTAACACTCCCTGACTACCAGGAGGTGAAATGGGGCGGCGCAAAATCCGACTACACCGCTGAGGGCGACCGTGAAACAGTCCTCCGCAACGAGAATGCCGACCTCCGCTCGCTCAAGGAGCTCGACGTCCTTGGCCTTAAGGGCATGGCCGCATACTATGAGCATGCCGCACGTCTCGGACAGCGTGACGAGAACATCATCGACTATATGATGAAATCGCTTGCTGTCATCACCAAACCCGACGCTGACATGCAGACTCTGCTGAACAACGTCCTCGAGACCGGTAAGTTCGGTGTTGATGTCATGGCACTCCTCGATAAGGCCAACACCACCGCCTACGGCAATCCTGAGATAACAAAGGTGAACATCGGTGTCGGCAAGCGCCCGGGTATCCTTATCTCCGGCCATGACCTCCACGACCTCGAGGACCTGCTGAAGCAGACTGAGGGCACAGGCGTCGACGTCTATACCCATGGAGAGATGCTCCCAGCACATTATTATCCTCTGTTCAAGAAATACTCTAATCTTGTCGGCAACTACGGCAACGCATGGTGGAAGCAGAAAGAGGAGTTCAGCCACTTCAACGGTCCTATCGTGTTCACCACAAACTGCATAGTACCGCCATCACCAAAGGCCAACTACAACGACCGTGTGTTCACCACCAACTCTACGGGCTATCCAGGATGGAAGCACATCGAAGAGAAGGACGGTCATAAGGACTTCAGTGAGGTCATAGCACTCGCCAAGCAGTGCCAGGCTCCTGAGGAGATTGAGCACGGCGAGATTGTCGGTGGTTTCGCCCACAGTCAGGTCTTCGCCCTTGCCGACAAGGTCGTAGAGGCCGTCAAGAGCGGAGCTATCCGCAAGTTCGTTGTCATGAGTGGTTGCGACGGCCGCATGAAGAGCCGCGACTACTACCGCGAGTTCGCAGAGAAGCTGCCGAAAGACGTGGTCATCCTCACCAGCGGTTGCGCCAAGTACAAGTACAACAAGCTGCAGCTCGGCGACATCAACGGCATTCCACGTGTCCTGGATGCCGGTCAGTGCAATGATTCTTACTCTTGGGCTGTCGTAGCTCTGAAGCTTAAGGAGATTTTCGGTGCTCAGGACATCAACGACCTGCCAATAGAGTTCAACATCGCATGGTACGAGCAGAAGGCCGTCATCGTGCTCCTTGCCCTTCTCAGCCTTGGCATCAAGAACATCCATATCGGTCCTACGCTCCCGGCATTCGTCTCTGAGGGTGTGCTGAAGGTCCTCATCGACAACTTCGGCCTTGGCACCATCACCACAGTGGACGAAGACCTTAAGACCATGATTGGATAAGAGAACAGATATTTTGCGGTCCTTACCGCATATTGATGATAATAAAAATCCCCTGACCAGGTAAACGCAAGCCACTGGTCAGGGGATTTTTGATTTATAGGTTACTCCATTTGTTTTATCGCATCCTGCTTCTATCAAGAATAGTTATCTCACCTGTATTCGTCATAGAGACACCCACCTTACAAAGCCATGTAGGAGGCGACGCGTCTCGTGTCGCGATTGTTTCTTGCAAGGTTATATGGTTTTGTGACGCGGGACGCGTCACCTCCTACACGCTCATCTCTTGGCGTTAATAATAATATGAACCAATA
>ONDK01000071.1 GCA_900316565.1 uncultured Prevotella sp.
GTCTATCGGCATCATCCTCTGCAAATCCAAGAGCGACAAGATCGTGGAGCTGTCTTTCCGCGACACCTCCAAGCCGATGGGCGTGGCCACCTATCGCACATCGAGCGAGCTGCCCAAAGAGCTGCGCGATGCACTGCCTGATATGGAGGATTTGAAAAAATTATTATAGTGATTAAGCGGACAACGAAAGACATTTGCTATTCGCTCACCACAACCTTGCGATGGTCGGTGGTGCCAACAAGCTATGCAGTTATTTGGCGGATGGCAGACAGACCATTCGTGTTGAGGTCGTTGCAAGCGAACATCCTCTTCCCCTTTCTGGTTATGGCATTCTGACCAAGACCTACAGCAACCTCTTCTACGGAGCCGATTACGGCACGACTGGTTTCGAGAAGTTCCATAGAAGCGTATGGATCTGCCCCGTCACGCTGTTTGTGATGGGGCGGTATCCAAGGTATATCTACGTGAAATAGATATGTAACTGCCTACTTTGATAAATTAAAGTTTCTGAAGTTACTAAAAGCGTTATTTACAAGGGAATAGAAGCGACTTCCGCCAATGTAGAGATGGGGTTTATCCCCCATCCTCCAAGGTAGGGCACCCTCTAACTTTCCCTAAGATGTGGATAAAGGGATCACCTTTGAACCCTTGGAGGAAAGGGATAAACCCCACCCCTACATTGGGTTCCGCAGCACCGTTTACATTGGATTCCGCAGAGCAATCTTTGAGGATAACTTTCTATAGGTATTGATTTTTACTGTCGGAATCGAATCATATAAGCGAACAGACAGAAACAATAAATATGGTTAGGACATTACACTGCAATAACGTTAGGGCAATGCAAAGACATACCCGTAGAGATTGCTGACTGTCATTTCACGGTTGACTTTGGCAAAGAGACAAAAGACGGTTCAGACTACCCCCGCCTTAAAGCGAGCTTTCTTATGGGGAAAAGATGGGTGCTTGATTACACGCACAAGCAACTGCTTGTCTTGTCAGAATGACTCCGACTGAACGTCATTCTTATTGCGTGACGACCGCCACACAATTCTGCGGCGACCGCCACGTAATCATGCGACGACCGCCACATAATCGTGCGACGGTCGTCGCAGAATAATCATTTTGCTTGGTTATATCGATATTTATTCTTAACTTTGCATCAAACAATGATAAACCACACCAATAACTAAACAAATAGGGCGTTCAATATGAAGTTCCCACTCTTTCGGCGGATACCAAGACCTTATCCCAAAATGGGTACAACAAATTGAACACCTTACTAAACAAATGCAAACTCAAAAACGATAAACATGGAGATAAAATACGAAATACACAACATTGAGAACTCACAAGGAACAGGCGAAAAGCGCATATACATACAACTGCATAATAATCCGGCTATGACTGCTGACGAGCTTTCAAAAGAAATACAGGAGACTTGTACGGTTACTCCTTCCGATGTAAAAGCCGTCATGACCGAGATTTGCCATATCGCCATCCGTGAACTGTCAAGCGGCAACCGTTTCTACCTGCCCGAAATGGGGTATCTGTCTCTGTCGGTGGGAAATATACCACCGTCATTGAAACCGAACGGAAAGATAACGGGCAAGGATGTCTTTTTGAGGAATATCAACTTCAAACCGGAAAAGAAGTTCTTGAAAGAGGTGCAGAAGAATGTACGTTTCGTAAAGTCCGACTATACTACGCTTTCCACAAAATACACGGAAGACAGGCTGTGGTCAAAGATTGAGGAGTATCTTTCTCATCACCGTTTTATTACTCGCAGAACCATGCGCTCCGAGTTTGGGCTTAGCGACTACAAGGCGAAGCAATGGCTCGACAGGTTTGTGGCAAGCGGGAAACTGACGAAGGAAGGCACACGCCATCAGCCGTTATATTTTATAGCAAATATTTGAGGTATGAAAATAATACTATCTTTGTCGCATTAATCAATAATTATTGCCGATAACGGAAATACTAATCCTATTATTTTCAAAAAATGCCGGTGATTACTTTCTGCATTCAGCTTATTGGAGTACCTTTGCAGGCCAGAGATGGCACAAGAGAACTACGATAGTATGGTACTTTTGCTTTTTCCGTCGGCACTATGGAAGCTCTATGGCATGGAGCTGAGACGGTTAAGGCATGTTGGCAACGCGCAACGCCAGGGCGACATCATCACGTCGGGTGATGGTTCTGAGAAGGACCTGCGGCGTATCATATACCTCTGCGAGGCGGTCAGGGCGGAGACCATTTACAACAAGGTAGGCAAAAATACGTTCCGCACGCAGAAGAAGTTTCTGGAAGGCGCCGACGACAAGGTCCGCCGGCATGTTCAGAACATCATCTCACGTCATATCAGTGAGGCCGTCATGCTGTCGTCGAAGCTTGGCATCCATCTGTTTTTCAAGCCCGCCCCACATGAATTCCTGGAACCGGAGAACGAGCTCCATTTCGTTCCCACTTCCATCGCCCTCCACACCCTTTATCGGCGCACCGACGACGGCCTCGACTACAGGCTCACCATCGGTCGTGGCGTCAGTCCGTCAGAGCACCGCACGGTCATTATCTGCAATGAGCCATCACTGTTCTGCGTCGATAACACCCTGTATCATTTTGACGAAGGCCTCAACGGCAACCTCCTCCGTCCATTCCTCAAAACTCCGTTGATGCACATCCCCGCCCGCATGCAGAGTGAGTATTTCCGTAAGATGATACTCCGCATAGCCGGGAAGATAGACATCGAGGCCGAGGGTATCGACGTCATGGAACTCCACCCACAGGGAGAATGTCATCTTCTGTTGGAGAGTGTCATCACCGGCGGCTACCATTTCCGTCCCACCTTCCATTATGCCGGCAGGACGTTCAATGAGGACAGCCACCGCGAGAAGGTCGTAACGCTCCACGACGACGGTAAGGATGTAAGCTTCGTCTGCATCCACCGCAACCGCGAATGGGAGCGCACGACCTTAGAAAGGCTCCGCAACGAGCTCCACATCCCGTCGGGTGTCACCCTCCAGGAGGCCCTGGCATGGGCCCGCGACAACCGCTCCGCACTCAAGGAGATGGCTGTCAGCCTGGAGCAGCTCACAAGTCATAAGTACTATATCGGCGACGTGCACATAACAGACAGCCAGATACGCCGCGGCGACTGGTTTCAGTTGCATATCGTACTGCATTTCGACAACGGTCTCGCCCTTCCCCTGATGAGTCTCCGCGATGCTCTCCTCCATGGCGACAAGGAATTCAAACTCCCCGACGGCAACTGGTTTGTAATCCCCGACGAATGGCTCGCCCGCTACAGTCCCATGATGCTCTTCGGAATGAAGGACAAAGACAATGTCATGGTCCACAGAAGTCAGAGCAGTCTCCTCGACGAGCTCAGCATCCGAGCCGCCACAGAGAGTCATGAGCCCGCCATCGCCACGACACTCCCCAAGGGTCTCCACGCCACCCTCCGCCCCTATCAGCAAGAAGGATACCGCTGGCTGCTCGGACATATCAACGCCTCCACGGGCTGTTGCCTTGCCGACGACATGGGACTCGGCAAGACCGTCCAGTCGATAGCCGTCATCATGAAATACAAGGAGTCGGAAGTCGACCGCGACATTGCCTCAAACATTCCGTCCTCCGGCCACGACGGCACTGAGCTGAGTCTCTTCTCCGATGCCGAGATGGCCGGGAAGACCACCTCACTGTCGTTGCCGGTGCTCGTCCTCGCCCCCGCCTCGGTGGTCTACAACTGGCGGAACGAGATACGGCGGTTCGCTCCTTCGCTGAGGGTGCTCACCTATTCCGGCACACCACAACAACGACAACAGAAGCTATCATACATCGACAACTACGATGTGCTGGTAACCACCTATGCCACCATGCGCAACGACATCGACAGTCTCTGCCGAGTCCGTTGGGGAATGGTCTTCTTCGACGAGTCGCAGCTCTTCAAGAACAACGCCTCGCTGACCTATGAGGCTGTGAGACGGCTTACATGTCCACGCCGCATAGCCCTCAGCGGAACGCCCATGGAGAACAACCTCCATGAGCTCTGGGCCTTGATGAATATCCTGAACCCACAGTTGCTCGGCGACAAAAAGGAGTTTCAGAAGAATTTCGTCCACCCCATCAACGAGAACCTCAAGAGCAGACACACGGAGATACTCCGTCAGATGGTGGCACCTTTCTTTCTCCGCCGCACGAAGTCAGAGGTCCTCGACAGTCTGCCGGAGCGTCAGGACGAGATAGTCTACTGCGATATGACGCCGGAGCAGGTCTCGCTCTATGCCATCGAACAGAGCAGGATGCGCAACTTCCTCCTTCAGACACGTGGTGGTGCCGACAATATCAATGCCCTGACGGCCATAACACGGTTGCGTCAGATAGCCTGCGCCCCGGAGATGATTGGCGAGAAAGCACCCTCCGGGAAGCTCGCCGAGGTCTTCGAACGCCTTGACGACCTTCGCGGCACGTCGCACAAGGTATTGATTTTCAGTGAATTTGTGAAGCTTCTCGACGTTGTGGCAAAAGAGATGGACGACCGCGGCTGGGCGTATGCCATGCTCACCGGCGCAACCACCGACCGGGAAAGCGTCATACGGCGGTTCCAGGAGGACGCCACATGCCAGTTCTTCCTTATCTCCCTGAAGGCTGGCGGCATAGGCCTCAACCTCACCGAGGCCGATTATGTCTTCCTCCTCGACCCATGGTGGAACGCCACTGCCGAGGAACAGGCTATCAGCCGTGCCCACCGTCAGGGCCAGCGCCGTTCCGTCTTCGTCTACCGTTTCATCAGCACCTCCACACTCGAAGAGCAGATACTCAAGCTCCAGGACCGCAAGCAAAGCCTCATCAACGCCGTACTCAGCTTTATGGTTCCACAAGGCCATACGAACTGAAGGAATGTTTAAACCATGCTGCGGAACCCAATGTATCCTCATCCTTAGTGTCCTCGTTATTGCAATGTCGACTACTACGCGTTACCGCTATCAAACGCTACGCTGAATATATAGAAAAGTTTTTCTTTTCCTTTGATATATCCCTTTTTTGCACTATCTTTGCCACAAAAAGCAAAAGATATGAACTTCAACCAACTTGACTTTGCAGTTTACTGCATTGGACTCTTGTCTTCCAAGTTAGGAATGAGTCAAACTGATGTGTACGACCGGCTGAAACGGTTTAACATTCTTGATGGATATATCATCAAGGGATATGAGCCTCTGCATACGTTCGGAAGCGACTATATTGCAGACGACCTTATCAGCTACATGAAGGAGAAAGGTGCATTAGCATGATAGTTTATCACTCGTCGTATCTTATTGTCGACAAGCCCGACGTTTTCCATTCACGTGAAGCATTGGATTTTGGCAAGGGCTTTTATGTAACCGTTCTCTATGAGCAGGCGGTTAGATATGCCGAGCGTTTCAAGTTGAGGGGGCGAAAGGCATTCTTAAACGTTTTTCAGCTTGATGAAGAATGGCGAAAGGAAAAAGTCAAGACGTTCTATACCTACAATGGGGAATGGCTTGATTTTATTGCAGCCAACCGGAGGCTAATGCCGACAGAACAGTTTGATGCCGTTGAAGGAGGCGTTGCCAACGATAAGATATTCCGTACAGTAGAACTCTACTTGTCTGGCGACATCAACAAAGACGAAGCATTGAGCCGACTGAAATATGAAAAGCCCAATCATCAGATATGCTTTATAAATCAACGGTTAATCGACAAATATCTGCATTATCTTAAAACGGAGGAACTCTAATGGATGCCAAACAAACTATATTACAAGCAAAATATGCCCGTATCATCAAAGGCATTGCGGATAAGCTAAACATAACCTTGGAGGATGCGATGGATGGGTTCTATCACTCACATACATTCCAGCTGATTGACAAAGGTGTTGCCGACATGCATTGCTACAGCGACATATACCTTATTGACGAATATTGCCTTGAAGTTGAAGATAAAATGAAATCGACAAGTCTTAACAAAAACTAAATATCGACTACTACGCGTTACCGCTATCAAACGCTACGCTGAATAAGATGGCGGAAAGATGTCTATTGCTCCAACTTAGTGCCAAAACAGGGAATTAAAACCTTAAAACCACTTTGACGCAAATCAAGAAAAATTATTATTATACAGTTTTTATGCAAAGTGTTCTTTTGTTTACTTTGTATATATATTCTAATTTTATACCTTTGCATTTCGAGAATCAATAAAGGAAAAGAATGTTTAGGATAATTATAGTTTTGATTATAGGCATAGCATTGGGCTATGCGCTCCGGCGCATGCCTCATATCTATAAGGTGGAGACGAGCGCGCATTACACCATCTGCGCCCTGCTCTTTGTCTTCGGGCTGGGCCTTGGCTCCAATGAAGCACTGATACATAACATTGGTTTTTATGGTCTCGAAGCCGTCGTAGTGGCCCTGCTCGGTATGGCAGGAAGCTATGGCGCAGCGCGTCTTTTCAACCACCTCATGCAAAAGAAAACGGAGGACGAGGCATGAAAGGCAATCTTCTTCTGTTCATCTCACTCTTGGCAGGCATTCTCATTGGCATGACCGGCATGACTCCCCACAGTCTGCTTGACCCCGACCTTCCAATGCTGCTCTTGGAACTTCTCATCATTCAGGTAGGCATGGGTATTGGTTCCATGGAGCATCTCAACCGTTTGTTTGCCGGTTTCCGCTGGGAGATGTTGCTCTTACCAGCATTCACCATCGCAGGAACACTTTTGTTCACCGCCACAGCCGTACTACTCTTCCACGGACATTCGCTTAGCGATTTCCTCGCTGTGGGCAGTGGTTTTGGCTATTACTCGCTCTCATCAGTGCTCATCAGTCAGGTTAAGGCAGGCATCTCCGGCACGACAGCAGCCAATCAGCTTGCCACCATAGCCCTGTTGGCCAATATCGTGCGCGAGATGGTATCGCTGTTGGGCTGCCGCTTTGTCGCTCACCGTGGCAGTGGGTGGGCAGCCATCAGTGTGGCCGGCATCTCCTCCATGGATGTCTGCCTGCCGTCAATCCTCACCAGTACCGGCAACAAACGCTATATGCCCGTGGCTATCTTCCACGGCTTGTGTCTCGAGGTAAGTGTACCGATGCTTGTAACATTCTTCTGCAGCGTAAATCTTTAAAGGGAGTAAGTGCCTTGAAGAGGCACGCTCCTGATAACGCTAAGACCCTTTCACATGAAAGAGGCGGAATAACTTGGCGGAAAGATGAAAAATTCGGTTTTTATTTTGAATTGTCTATTGTTTAATGTATCTTTGCAAAGGTGATAGGAGACAAACGAAACATGCAATAGACAAACATACAATATGATATACAGGATATTCTACCTTCTGAGCTTGTTGCCGCTGAGAGTACTCTACGGCTTTTCCGACGTGCTTTCCTTCCTGGCCTATTACATTGTCAGATACCGTCGGAAGATTGTCAGGCAGAACCTCACAACCTCATTCCCGGAGAAGAGTCTCAAGGAGATAAAGACCATCGAAAAACGTTTCTACCGTTGGTTCACCGACTACTTCTTTGAGGCGATAAAGTTACTGAGCATCAGCGAGAAGGAGCTCAACCGGCGGTTCACCATCACCAATAGCGACGAGATAGAATACTGCATGAGCCACGGTCAGAACGTAGCCGCTATCCTCGGTCACTACTGCAACTGGGAATGGCTGTCGTGCGCCGGCAAGGACCTTCCCAAGAACCGGATGATAGGCCTTATCTATCATCCTTTATACAATAAAGCCTTCGACGACCTTTTCCGCCGTATCCGCTCACATGAGTCGAACAGCAAGCCGATACCCAAGCAGGACATCCTGCGGCAGTTGATAACCAACAAGCGCGACGGCACGATGAGCTTCTTCGGTTACATCAGCGACCAGGCACCGAAATGGGAGAACATCCATTGCTGGCTGTCTTTCCTCAACCACGACACTCCCGTCTTCACTGGCGGTGAGAAGATAATGCGCCGTATGAACGATGCCGTGTACTACGCTGAGCTCACGCGTCCCCGCCGTGGCTACTACTCGCTGACCTACAAGCTCATCACCAAGCAGCCCAACGAGCTCCCGGAGTTCGAAATCACACGTCGTTTCTTCCGCATGCTCGAAGAGACTATCCGCCATGAGCCGGCATATTACCTCTGGAGCCACAACAGGTGGAAGCGCACGCACGAGGAGTTCAACCGCCGTTTCGAGATTGTAAACGGCAAGGTGGTGCCGAAGAAAGAGCCCGCCAAAAAGCAATAACCCACACTACGACACCATGTCACAGACAATAACGATAAACCCGAAATACGAGCCGCTGCGCGACTTCCTCACCGCCATTCCCACCGTCTTCGACCACGAAGGCTCCGAGATCTATCATCTTCGGAACGTCATCAAGGTGATAAAAGCCCCCGACGGCACACTCGTCAACGTCAAGCGCTACCACGTTCCCCACGGCATCAACCGCATAGTCTACTCCTCCGGACTGCGCAAACCGAAGGGACAACGCGCTTTCAGCTATGCTCCGCTGCTCTTAGCCAAGGGCATCGTCACCCCGGAACCCATCGCCCTCATTGAGGAGCGCAACGCCCTTGGACTCCTCGGCTACAGCTATTTCGTCAGCCAGCAAATGGACTGGGGCCACACCTACTACGACTTCGGCAACGCAAAGGAGGGCGAATACGAGGAGGCCGCAGCAGCCTTAGGTCGTTATGCCGCCGACATGCAC
>ONDK01000063.1 GCA_900316565.1 uncultured Prevotella sp.
ACATAGGTGTCATGTCTATCCAGACGTCACTCTTCTTAATTTTTACTTTACCCATAGCGATAAAATTTTAAAGGGTTAGCAAAAATTAAGCCTCGTCTGTGTGGTTTGCTTCGTATGTCTGAGCGATAGTGTAACCAACCTCATCGAGGGCGTATGTCAACTTATCAATCTTGTTGGTGAAGTAGTTGTAAGATACAACGGCGCACCAAGAAGTTGCGATACCGAATGCGGTGTTGATCAGGGCCTCAGAAATACCAGTAGACAGTGCGAGAGAGTCGCCACCACCACCGGCAGCCAGAGCTGCGAATGAACGAATCATACCGGTAACGGTTCCGAGAAGTCCGGTAAGTGTACCCAGTGTAACGATTGTTGCAATGATCGGGAGGTTCATTGTCAGAGTAGGCATCTCAAGCTGAGTTGCTTCCTCGTGAGCCTGCTGGATCTTAGCGACCTTCTGAGACTTCTTCAGTGCTGCGTTAGCGCCAGACTCCATGTCCTTGTAAGCGTTCAGAGAAGCGAGAACGACATTAGCTACAGAACCTTTCTGCTGGTCGCAGAGCTTGAAAGCCTTGTCGAAATCGTTGCTCTTCAGAGCTGCCTTGATGTTTGCAGTGAACTTAGGCAGAGCACCCTTACCGAAAGCGGTACGGAGAGCGAGGATACGCTCAATAGACAGTGCGATGACGGTCAGCAACAGAGTGTGGATCAGAGGTACGACTACGCCACCCTTGTAGATTGTTCCCCAAATGTTGGAGTCCTTAACAGCGCCTGTAGGATCGTCGTTGACGAAGTGGTCAGGCATTCCAAGGAAGAATTTGAAGAAGCAAACTGCGATAACGAAGCATACAACGATAATCCAGAATGCGTTTCTAACACCAGTGAAGCCCTCAGACTTTTTCTTCGGGGCTACTTTCTTTTGCTGTGTAGTTGCCATAATTTTTTGTAATTTAAAATTTTAGTTATAAAATAAATTTAAGTTGATATTTGCTTGATTTATTGTTGATTGCACATTCCAGGTGCCCGGAATTAGTCCGAACCCCCTGTTTAAACACGGCAAAGATAATAATTTAGCGTGAACAACTGTGCTATTTAAGAACTTTTAACCGATTAATTATAATTATTTTTGCTTAGTGAAGACGGGCGAGTACCTCCTTGATACGGCGCATTGCCTCGCGGATATTGTCGTCGCTTGTGGCGTAACTCATTCTGAAACCGTCAGGCTCTCCGAACGCATCACCTCCAACGGTAGCCACGTGTCCTACTTCGAGGAGATACATGGCAAAGTCTGTAGAGTTCTTTATTGTGTGCTGTCCGTCAGTCTTGCCGAAATAGCTGCTTATACGTGGGAACAGGTAGAATGCTCCGTCCGGTACATTGACCTCGAAGCCCGGTATCTCACGAGCCAGCTTTACTATGAGGTCGCGACGACGCTCGAAGCCTTTCCTCATGTCTTCCACGCACTGCTGGTCGCCATTGTATGCAGCGAGGGCTGCTCTCTGGCTCACGTCGCTTGTTCCGCTGGTGTACTGTCCCTGCAGTTTGTTTATGCCTTTTACTATCCATTCCGGCGCTGCGACCCATCCTAGTCTCCATCCTGTCATAGCGTAAGCCTTGCTGACACCATTACAGATGATAGTGCGCTCTCTCATGCCTGGAGCCTTTGCTATGCTGGCCTTGAAACCGACATAGTTGATGTTCTCGTAAATCTCATCCGAGAGGACATAGAGGTCATCGTGCTTGAGTATGACCTTTGCCAGGGCGTTGAGCTCGTCCTGTGTGTATACGCTTCCGGTAGGATTACTTGGCGAGCATATTACGAGGAGCTTGGTCTTTGGCGTTATTGCAGTTTCCAACTGCTCCGGAGTAATCTTGAAGTTCTGGTCCAGTTCTGCGCGGATAACAACCGGTGTGCCTCCGGCAAGCTTTGCCATTTGCGGGTAGCTGACCCAATACGGTGCGGGGATTATCACCTCATCGCCCGGGTTCACCAGGGCCATGAAGGTGTTGCAGACACCCTGTTTGCCGCCTGTTCCAACGATTATCTCTGTTGGACCGTAGCTTAATCCGTTCTCCCTTTCCAGTTTCTTTGCTATAGCCTGGCGCAGGTCGAGGTATCCTGGTACGGGTGAGTATTTAGAGTAGTTATCGTCTATTGCCTTTTTTCCAGCTTCCTTGATAAAGTCAGGAGTCATGTAGTCCGGTTCACCGACGCTCATGTTTATAACATCGATGCCGTTGGCCTTCATTTCATTGCTCTTCTGCGACATTGCCAGTGTTGCTGACGGTGCGAGACGATTCAATCTGTCGGATAAATTCCCCATAATGCCCTTTGTATTAAATATACTTTTGTTCGTTTCTTTGAATAATTGAACGCAAAGTTACTAATTTTATTATGAATCTACGAACATTTTGTAATAAGATTTAATGAAGTTTGAATATTGTACCATAAATAATCATAAATTGTAACCGATGTGAGGCTGCCAACCTGTCATTTCCTGGTACAATATTCATTTCTGCTCCATATCTATCCTACACTTCCTTGAGTTCGTGCCCCATCCGCTCTTTTTTTGTCCTCAGATAGCGGTAGTCGTACTGGTTTGGCGTAACCTCGATAGGAACGTTCTCCACTATCTCCAGTCCGTAGGCTTCCAGTCCGACACGTTTTGTCGGGTTGTTGGTCATCAGTCTCATCTTATGCACTCCGAGGTGGCGCAGCATCTGCGCGCCACAGCCATAGTCGCGCTCGTCTGGCTTGAAGCCGAGGTGGACGTTTGCGTCTACCGTGTCGAGACCTTCCTCCTGCTGCAGCTTGTATGCCGCTATCTTATTCATCAGTCCTATGCCGCGTCCTTCCTGCTGCATGTATATGAGCACGCCTTTTCCTTCCTTTTCAATCATCTGCATAGCCTTATGGAGCTGTTCTCCACAGTCGCAGCGCTTGCTGCCGAGGATGTCTCCCGTAGCACAAGACGAGTGTACGCGGACGAGAACGGGTTCGTTGGGCTCCCAATGTCCTTTTATCAGGGCCATATGCTCCAGACCGTTGCTTGTCTGCCGGAACGGAATGAGTCTGAAGTCACCGTAGATAGTAGGCAGTTGAACCTCTTCACCGACCTCTATGCTCGATTCCCGTTGGAGTCTGTACTTTATTATGTCTGCTATGGAGATGATATGCAGTCCCCATTCCTTGGCTTTCTCCTGCAGCTGCGGCATACGTGCCATCGTTCCGTCCTCGTTCATGATTTCCATGAGTACGCCGGCAGGATACATTCCAGCCAGCTTGCAGAGGTCTATGGCAGCTTCCGTATGACCGGAGCGGCGCAGCACACCGTTATCCTGTGCGTAAAGCGGGTTGATGTGTCCCGGACGTCCGAAAGTTTGCGGTGTACTCTTCGGGTCTGCTAGGGCCTTAATGGTCTCTGCTCTGTCGTGTGCCGACACACCCGTTGTGCATCCTTCCAGCTTATCCACTGTTATGGTGAAGGGAGTGCCAAGCATTGACGTGTTCTCTTCCACCTGATGAGGCAGGTCGAGTTCGTCAGCCCTTGACAATGTTATAGGCACGCAGAGCACTCCGCGTGCGTTTTTCAGCATGAAGTTCACCTTTTCCGGTGTGATCTTCTCTGCTGCCATTATAAGGTCTCCCTCGTTCTCACGG
Organism: uncultured Prevotella sp.; assembly: GCA_900316565.1. Classification (GTDB taxonomy): domain Bacteria; phylum Bacteroidota; class Bacteroidia; order Bacteroidales; family Bacteroidaceae; genus Prevotella. The sequence continues at coordinate 3,659 of ONDK01000063.1, forward strand.
TCCTCATCGTCTACCACGATGACGAATTTTCCTTCTCTGAAATCTTTGAGAGCATCTTCGATGCTACTGAGTTTAAATTCTGACATTATTTATAACCCCTTTCATATCTCCCTTTTGGGGAGGCTGTTAAGTCGTTTTATACTTTATTTCTTTCGTTTCTCTGCCAGTACCTCCGAGCGTTCTATCACCTGTCTGTTGGTCTGGTATATTATCTTTATGTCGCGGTAAAGTCTAAGGCGGAACCTCCACATCCTGCAGTAGAAGAACAGGCCGGCAGGTATTATCACCGCAGCCACGATGTTCATCCACCTTCTCTCAAACGGCCTTGTGTGGGCCTTCACAGAGAGGATAGGATAGGTGTTTATATAGCTGAGGATGAATTTGTCGCGTGTGTTGCCAAGGTCGTTGATGACCTTCTCCAACTCTTCGCTCACCTGTTCTATCTCATGGTCAGGCTGATACTTGAAGAACGCACGTATGACGTTAGGCGGCGATTTCAAGTTGTGCTCCTTCGCGTAACTCTCTATCTGTGAGTTCATCAGCCTTAGCACCTCTGCGTCATTTCTGTAGTCCGGGTCGTTGATGATGACCTCCTTGCTGGTTATCGTGGCGCGTTTGAGTCTTAGGCCGAACATTTTACGGAATATCTCTTTGTAAACGTCGAAGTTGAAGACCGTGGAGTCGTTGTTGGCCTTATACGTGATGAATATAGCTGTTGGTATGAGCACAGCCGGCGACAGTCCCTTTCCGAACCAAATAGTCCATGCACCCTGACGTGCCATCCGGTATCCGGTGTTGTCAAGTATGTAATATATGATGAACACCGCTACTGAGGTGATGATAGGCACACCGAGTCCTCCTTTTCTTATGATGGCACCGAGTGGTGCGCCTATAAAAAAGAAGATAAGACATGATAGTGCGACAGTGAACTTGTTTATCATCTCAATCTTGTGCTGACGTATGATTTTATCGCCGTCGGAGGTCACCATGCTCTTAAACTCCAGGTCGCCGCTTTCCATGTTCACCTGTCTCTCGGCCTGTTCTATGGCCATTTTCTTGTTGTCCGGTGTGAGACGGGCGAAGAGTGAGTCGAAGTTCAGCGGCTTTGTTGCCGTGAGTTTCCTCATGGTGTTTTTCTGTTGTACGGTAAGCTTCGGGGTGGGGTAGTACATGGCCTGGGCACTCTTGTAGTATGTCTGTCCTATGCTGTCATAGGTGTGGTTGAGCGAGTCGAGGTCGCTCTTTATCTTCTTCAGGCTTTTCGTTCGTGCGTCGTTACCGAACAACGCCGCATCGGCCATGTTGAAATCGCCGTCGAAGTCGATTATTATCTGCTTGCTGGTGAAAGACTCGCGCCTGTAGGGCACATTGGCACTGTTGGTCAGTGTGTTGTTGCGCATATTCTCAAACCATTCACCGCTCCACATTGTCATTTTCAGATGCTTCTTGTCGGCTGTCGACTGCAGCATACCGGAGTCGGCGAGGATAATAGCCTGGTCCTCGTAGCTCTCTGTCTGCCTGTAAATCATGAGATTGTAGAGCTTTCCGGTTTTGATGTCCTTCTTCTCTACGTAGATATTAGTCTGCGGAATGCCGTCATAGAACCTGCCTTCCGGAATTTCCAGCTCAGGGCTTTTCTGTTTCATAGAGAACATGAGCTGTCCGAGTTTCATCTGTGAGGTTGGGCCAATGTTGTTCTCGAAGTAGAACGATGCACATGTGATAAGGATAACGATGACTATCAGGGAGCGGAACGACTGCAGAAGTGATATTCCCGATGCCTTTATTGCCGTGAGCTCACTGCTCTCGCCAAGGTTACCGAAGGTCATAAGCGATGCCAACAGTATAGCCAGTGGCAGGGCCTGTGGTATGAGCATTAGGGCCATGTAGCCGAAGAACTGTGCCAGAACCTCCAGCGACAGTCCTTTTCCGATAAGGTCATCGACATACTTCCACAGAAACTGCATCATCAGTACGAACAGACTGATGAAGAACGTTCCTGCAAACAGCAAGCCGAATTGCCTTGCGATGAATATATCTAATTTCTTTATCCGAAACATAAGTGCATTCGAAGTGCAAAAGTACATAAAATAATCATAGTTTCCCTAATTTTTTTGATTTTTATTCTCTTCTTGTATTAAGATATATGTCTAGGGACTCCTCTGACTCCTCCAAAAGGTGAGAAAGAGAACACTTCTAAACCCTAAGAGGTTGGGGATAATCTCCATCCCTACGCTGGTCCTGTAGCAACAGTTACCACACCCGGATTTCTCTCGTCCGTTGATATATTTTTCCCAAAAGCATGAATATTTTTTCTTCCAAGACTTCTATATATTATATATAATGTGTAGGCGTAACGGACGATGTGATGTATGATGGTGGGAACTGTTCTAACATCAATCTATATTCTTATGATGATTACTTTATGTTTTTACGCACAGTCACTCTCATTCATCGTACTTCAGCTTCAGATGTCTTAGCATCGTCTGTCCTTCTCCCGTCGTTCCCGTATGCTGTATGACGAAATCGCCGAAGCTATTAGGCTCGACTTTTGCAGAGAGTATAACCTCATTGGGCAGCATGGGGTCGCTGGCTTTGGCGTCAGTGGTTGCCTTCGCGCTCAGCTTTCCGTCGTGATAATCCATACATATCTTGCTGTTGCCACGGTAGCATGTGGAGGAAACGGCCTCGGAAAGCGGCCTGGCCTTGCCATTCTCAAATCTCATAAGCTGGAAGTCTACTGCGTTGCCATGCTTCAGTGTCCTTATTATCCTCAGACCATAGCCGCTCATAGTGGCGTCATCGTACTTTATGCAGACATCCATATACTGCATGCGGTTTGATGAGAACCCCTGTCCGGCTGTCTTTGCCGGTGTAACGTCGAGTTCCAAGCTGATATTGCCATACTTTCCTTTCCTTGGATGATACACCAGCCGTGACCCTTGGATATTCTCAAGCAGTCCCAGGCTGTCCTTGCATCCTCCCGTGCCGTGTCCGTAATACCATGGTGTGGCAAACTTCGCCGGGTCGTCCTTGTCCCATGTGTAATCTTTCGTGTCCTCGGGCTTGAACCTCATTCCACTCCAGTTGTCCTCGCCACTATGCTGTGCCAGTCTTGGCAGGTCGCTGAAGTCTGTCTCCAGCACAAAAGGTATGCTGATGTCGTGCGGTGTTATCCGTCGACTGCCAGCACAGAGTGGCTCCTCAGCTATCTGGCTGCAGTTCGACTTCGCAAATACCCTCGCCTCTATCACCGTTCCTGTGTCTGAAGGCCGCAGACGGTAAGTCTTCAGCGGGCGGATGCTGCTTGCCGCCACCTCTTCCGACAGCAGTGTGGAGTGCCGTCCGTCCTTTGTCGTTCTGTACCATTTTATGTCTGAGCAGTCGCTGGCATCACCAAGGTCCAGCCGGTAGTCCACTGTTGCCGTACCGTTCTTTACTATAACCTTAGGCCTTCTGATGACTCTTGGCACAGGACGCTCCTTCGGGTTTACCGTTATCATACATGCCTCCTTGGCGAGGGTGTCGCCGGCAATGGCTGTGATGCAGAACTGCGTTGGCATTGCCGTTTTGTTCTCTGGAATAACCCTGCAGCTACCGTCGGCCCTGATGTCCAACGTCGCAAACTGCTCATAGCCTTTCTCTACACTCCATGCTATCGGCAGTGCCTTCTCACCATCCTTATAGCTGACCGATGCCGTTGCCTTCAGAATGACGGTGTCGCTGCCAGCCTTCAAGACTGCATTATGTGTAGATATGGTACTTGAAGTGTTTATAGCCTCATAGGCTTTGCCGGCCGAACCTGCAGTAAGCTCCGGATGGTTTCTGTCAATGAACAGACCTCGTCCGTTGATGGTATTGCCAGCCTGGTAACAACGTATCCATGGCGCATACTCTCCCGACCATCCGATATATATGCTGTCAGGTCCGAGGAACCGGCTGTCGACAACCTTCACCTTTCCCGGCCGCTTGGTGAAGAACTGACTTCCGTTGTGGTGGATGTTGAAGGTGCAACGGATGAAGACTGCTCCGTATCCCGAAGTGTTATATAGAGGCCGTGAGCCGTAGAAGTCGAAGTCGCAGTCCTCATAGCGTGCGTTGCCGTTCAGCGCGTCGTCAGTGCTCTCGAAGTGGCAGTTGCGATATTCACTATAGTCCGCTCCGACAATAGGGCAGAGGTTCAGACGGCTAACGAAACGACAGTTCTCGGCTGTGAGCCTCCGGCCTTCCATGAAAGCCAGCTGCCCTTGTGTGATGACACTGCTCCGTTTGGGCCTTGACAGCCGTGGGTTGACCTTGTAGTCGAGGTCCACGTTGAGGTAGTCGCCGAAGGTGATGTTCCGGACCTTCAGGTCCTCACAGATGAAGTTAAGCATGGTGAAGTTGCCGTCGGCGCCCTGGCTCTGTCCGCGCTGGCATGCGAGGACGGTCTCGTCGGGTGTCTTACCCAGTCCGATGATGGTCAGGTTACGGCATCGGATGGTCATTCCTATAGGAGGATTGCCACGGCGGACGGTAGCGTCGTCGGGGTCGTCTATCCAGTAGACCCACGGCTTGACGTAGACGGTCAGCGTGTCGGCATGGCGCTTCTCCAGAGCTTCGTTCAGTTGGTCGAAGTCTCGGAAGACGTATTCGGATTTCCCGTCTGTAAGGGCGTCGACGAGCCAGTGGTGGCTGTCGGGCTTTACGACCGGCTGGGCAAAGGAGACGGAAGAGATGAGGACGGTAAGGATGAGGATGAGCTTCTGTTTCATAGGTGGTTCTTATTAGATGGGTGGTAGGCTTTGAATTATAATTCAAAGAACGGAACGGCGGGAGAGGTGTTGAAAGAGGGGAGGATGGTAATGGAGGTGACGGAGATGATGGGTGACGGACGAGAAAAGATGGGTGAGGGTAGGGTGGCGATTGAAGAGGGATAGGCGACGATGGGTGAGGGTGGGCGATGGGCAAGGGAAGAAATAGGGGTGGGGGCTGTAGCCCGGAGTAAGGGGCTGACGCCCCTTCCTTCTGGTTATCCCTCTCGGAAGAAGTCCAGGGCTTCCTTTACCTCGTCTTCGGTGATGGTTTGGTCGATGTCAATATTGCCGATACCGGAGAGAAGGGTGACGTTTATCTCGTTGCCGGTGTTTTTCTTGTCGTGGTGCATCAATTCTATCAGTCGAGGATAGTCGTCGCAGGTGATTGCCATCCGTCCGTAGTTCTCCTTGATGAATGCCACGGTCTGACGCATGATGTCGGTGGGAAATCCAGTCTTGACACAACAGAGATACAACTCCACAATCAGTCCGTATGCCACAGCATAGCCGTGAAGAATAGGCTGGCGCTCCAATGCCAACGATTCGAAAGCATGTCCTGCCGTATGTCCGAGGTTGAGTGCTTTGCGGATGCCGTGCTCTGTGGGATCTTCCGTCACGATGTGTTGCTTCACACTCACATTATCAGCCACCATTTCACTGGTGATGTGCGAGGTGACAGGGGCGAAGCAAACCAACTGACTCCAGCGTTCTTTGGTGGAAATCAGTCCGTGTTTCAACATCTCCGCATAGCCAGAGAGAATATTCTCCCGATCCATGGTGTGCAGAAATTCAGTATCGAGGATGACACAACAGGCATTGTTGAATACACCGATTTCATTTTTCAATCCTCCGAAATTGATGCCCGTCTTGCCGCCAACACTGGCATCGACCATAGAGAGCAGGGTAGTGGGGATGTTGATATAAGCAATGCCGCGCTTGAATGTGGAAGCAGCAAACCCACCTAAATCGGTGACCATGCCACCACCCAGATTGACCATCAGCGAATGGCGTGTGGCACCAAGGCGTTGCATTTCGCTCCAAACAAAGGATAGGGTATCGAGCGTCTTGTGAGTGTCGGTACAGCCGATGGTGATCAACTGTGCATCGTGCATCGATGGGCATTGGCAGACCAGAGGCCAACATGCTTTGAGCGTTGTTTCATCAACAAGCACCAAAAGACGGTCGTGGCTACATGCCGCTACAGCTTCGTCGAGTGCTTTCCGAATGTTTTGTGATATGATAACCTTCTGTTGTTTCATTTCTGTCTGCAAAATTAGTATAAAATTTGCAATTTCGTCTATAAAAGTTATAGATAATTGACGAAATGGGCATTTTTCCTGTTTTTTGGGTTAAACTCTTTGGCGATTTAAGCGTCAAAAACCCCAGATTGAACTTAAAACGTTACCTATAGAAAATGAAAAAGAGATTCCTAATGACCCTGATGACGTTGACCATTGCCATAATAGCCATGGCGCAGCGCTCCATTACGGGTAAAGTGATTGAAAACGACTCGCAGGATCCAGTGGCACAGACCACCGTACGCCTGTTGAAGACAGACAGTACGATGGTGAAAGGTGTGTTGACTGATTTGAATGGACAGTTCTCGCTGAAAGCACCAGCCACAGGCCGATATATTATTCAGGTGACCTGTGTGGGATTTAAAACCTATACCAAGCGCATCAATGTGACAGCCGACAAGAATGTGGCTTTGGGCACTATTACCCTTTCGCCCGATGCTATTATGCTGAAAGGAGCCACCGTTACCGGACATGCAGCCAAGGTGACTGTCAAGGCCGACACCTTTGTATATAATGCCTCAGCATACCGCACTCCAGAAGGATCGGTAGTGGAAGAACTCGTGCGTCGCCTCCCTGGTGCACAGGTTGACGACTCAGGTAAGATCACCATCAACGGCAAGGAGGTGAAAAAAATACTGATCGACGGTAAGGAGTTTATGACAGGTGACACCAAGACAGCCATGAAGAATCTGCCCACCTCTATTGTAGAACGTGTGCGGGCATACGATCAGAAGAGTGACCAGGCGCGTGTGACAGGTATTGATGA
>ONDK01000025.1 GCA_900316565.1 uncultured Prevotella sp.
GCGCCCATGCTCGACAGCAACGCCAAGCCGGAGCTGCAGGAACAGATCCGCAGCATCATGCGCGACTTCTTCAGTCCCTTAAAGGCCAACGAGGGACTGTTGCGCTTTGTCTTCCTAACCGGCATTACAAAGTTCTCACAACTCAGTATCTTCAGCGAACTGAACAACATCAAGAACTACAGTCTTGATGACAGATATGCTGCTATCTGTGGGTTCACTGAGCAGGAGCTGCTCGACAACTTCCACGAAGGAATCAATGACTTAGCCTTGGCCAACGGCCTGACCTTTGATGAGGCTGTAGAAAAACTGAAAGAGCAATACGATGGTTATCATTTCACCGCCCACTGTCCGGGATTGTACAATCCCTATAGCATCCTCAACGCACTGTTCGACAGTCGCTTCGACAATTATTGGTTCGCCACGGGCACACCGACCTTCCTCTTGGAACTGCTGCAGAAGAACAACATTCTCATCCCGCAGCTGGAAGGCATCATGGCCACTCCGCAGCGCTTTGATGCGCCCACGGAGAAAATCACGGACCCGGTACCAGTGCTTTATCAGAGTGGCTATATCACCATCAAAGAGTCGCAAAACGGGATGTATCTGTTAGGCTTTCCTAACGAAGAGGTCCGGCAGGGATTCAGCCAGAGCATGCTCAACTACATCGCACCTTACTATGCAGGCGAACGTGACAACTTCGCGTGGGAGTTCGGTCAAGCCATGCGCGCCGACAATATCGATGCTGCCATGGAAGCCTTAAAGGTTTATCTTGCCGGATTCCCGTACGACATCCATCACAACAGCGAGGCTTTCTTCCAAGCTATCCTCTACACCATTTTCAACATGCTCAACTTCACCATTCGCGCCGAGGCACGGACAGCACGCGGACGCGTCGACCTGCTTGTCTCTACAAAGACCACGATATTCGTCATGGAACTGAAGATTGACCAAAGTGCAGAAAAAGCTTTGGAGCAGATCGATGCAAAAGACTATTCTTTGCCCTACAAGCACGACGGTCGCCGTATCTTTAAGGTCGGCATCAATTTCTCAAAAGAGAAGCGTACCGTGGATGAATGGAAATACGAGGAGGCTTGAGAAGTCTTTTGCAATGACCGCCTCTAGTCGCAGTTATAAAATCTAATAACGGCACAAATTGTAGATTGGTGCTGACTGAACATGGCGTACGGCTCGTTTTATCTACCTGCCGAAATGCATGGAATGGTCGTGTGCAAAAAAAAAGAGGATACATCGAAGTGTCCTCTTTTTTGTTGCCTTTGTAATCGCTAAACCCTGCAAGCATCAATAAAAACAATTCATGTTTTAGTGCAAAAATTAGATAGTAACCAAAAAAATGCGTATTTTTGCGAAATGAACAATAAATCTTCTAAAATGATAAAAGCAAAACCATTTATCAAGTGGGTTGGCGGCAAAAGCCAGCTTATCGAGCAACTGGACGCTCTGCTGCCAGCTGACTTTGGTAATTGGGAGAATTCAGTGGAAAAAGCTTGAGTATACAGTCATCTGAAATCTTTTGAAATGTAGGTGGTTATGGTAAAGAAGAAATATACACAGGAGCAACAAGTCATAGATGCATTACGTAAATGTGGTGGATATGCTACCCTTGGCGATCTATATCGTCTTGTAGATACGAGTTCGTGGATAACTAAAACCCCTAATGAATCGATAAGAAGAGTTGTCCAATTATCTTCTAAAATATTCAGAATACAACCAGGTTTATGGGCTTTAGAGGAATGTCGCGACCAAGTGTTGAGCAAATTTAATATTCAGTCTGCGAAAACGCAGAACATTGAAAAGTTCACACATGGATATTACCAAGGTCTGATCATAAATATAGGTAATATGAAGCATTTTTCCACTTATGTGCCTGCTCAAGATCAAAACAGAAAGTTCCTTGATAAGCCTTTAGTGGATATTTGCTCCTCAATCGTTCTACCGGATTTTTCATATCATAATCTTACCAAGCGAGCAAGCACTGTGGATGTGATATGGTTTAATGAGCGAAAGATGCCGGACAGTTTCTTTGAAGTTGAGCATACTACAGACATACAAAACTCTGTCGCTAAATTCTGTGATCTTAGAGATTTCTATAGTAAATTCTATATTGTTGCTCCAAAAAGCAGAAAAGAACAATTTCTCAAGGTTATGGATCATTCTGCTTTCAAAGAGATGAAGGACAGAATAAAATTCCGTAGCTATGAAACTATCTGTAAGGAATACGAAGCGATGAGCATGATACAAAATTTGACTGATAAAATATGATTGAGGAGATCATTTTTTAACTAAGGAGTATCTCAGAAAATGTAGTAAACCATTGATATCAAGACCCTTATTCTTTTTCAGAAATGATCTTTTTTGATCTGTTTGGTTAAAGAATGATCAATCTGACAATATCATTATTTTTGATCGTACTTTTGTACAACTATAATGAAGTACAATGTTACGATCAACGAAACGCTTGCAAGGACATTGCAGGTAGAGGCCGATTCGCAAAGAAATGCAGAATTGACCATCAGTCGTTTGTATTATAACAATGACATTGTACTCTCTGCCGACGATTATCTATCAACAGAAATAATAGTTGATAGGAATCAGCCTTACTATAAATCCCCCTCCAACGACTTCACCCTCATCCAGGGTGATTGTAACGAAACGCTGTCGAAGTTCTCGTTTGGCTTCGATATGGTTTTTGCTGATCCGCCGTATTTTCTCTCTTCCGGAGGCATCAGCTGTCAGAGCGGCAAAGTCGTTTGCGTTGATAAAGGTGATTGGGACAAGACGAAGACACCACAGGAGATGGATGCATTTAACCTGCGGTGGCTGACGTCCGTGCGTGCTCACATGAAAGACAATGCCACGATATGGATTTCCGGAACCTACCATAATATCTTCAGCGTGCAGCAGCAACTTATCCGGCTTGGCTTCAAGATTCTAAACGTTGTTACTTGGGCAAAGACCAATCCACCACCCAATATCTCATGCCGATATTTCACCTACAGTGCAGAGTTTATCATTTGGGCCCGCAAACTTGCTAAAGTGCCACATTATTTCAATTACGATTTGATGAAAAAACTTAATGGAGACAAGCAGATGACCGACGTGTGGCATCTACCTGCCATTGCACGTTGGGAGAAGTCGTGCGGAAAACACCCAACACAGAAGCCGCTGGGGCTGCTGGCTCGTATCATAGAGGCAAGCACGAAGCCCGACGCATGGATTCTCGATCCTTTTAGTGGCAGTTCAACAACGGGCATTGCTGCCAATCTGTTAGGCAGAAAATTTCTTGGACTGGAGATAGAGGAAGAATATCTTGCCATGAGCCGTGCGAGAAGGGAAGAAATAGAACAACCGGATATTTACGCAGACTATATCAGACGATTGGTGAAAAGCGGAAGCATATTACCACCAAATGATACGATGTTAGAGGATCCAAAACTTGAATACGGAAAAATTCCATGGCTTTAGCGGAGAGAAAGTGTATCAAAAAACGAATTGGGGTGAGAAGTTCATTGACGTAGGGTGGAAAGTTGATAATCACAAAAAAAAGAGGATACATCGAAGTGTCCTCTTTTTTCATTGCCTTGTTTATGCCAGAAGCCCTAGAACTCTATAATCAGCGACTGTCGCTGCGAAAGATGAATGTTCTTCGTCAGGTCTACAGTTGCTCCTGTTATCACGTCGCGTGCTGTTGTGTGTGTGCCGATGATCTCAGCGTAGCGCTTGACATCAAGCTCGTTGTCGGAGCGCTTTCCGTTGATGATTGTCATCACTGATTTTCCACCGTATTGCCGTGCAATGACGTACACTCCATTGTAAGGGATGAATTGCGTCTGAGTGCCTTTGGTAATGACATCATTGCCCTGTCTCCAGTGAAGGAGTTGTCGGGTCCAGTTGAACATAGCGTCCTCAGCGGATGTGCGGCCCTCCTTATTGAAGCAGTTGTGCTTGTCGCCTGGGAAGCCACCCGGGAAGTCCTTGCGCACGTTACCGTCGGTAACCTCTTTCGTTCCGTTCATGAGCACCTCCGTGCCGTAGTAGAGCTGTGGCGTGCGGTTGATGGTCAGCAGCAGGGCGAGAGCCTGACGGAGCATCGTGGAGTCCTTGCCGTTGCCGAGGAAGCGGTCTGTGTCGTGGTTGTCGATGAACGCCAGGACACTCGACGGCTTGGCATAGAGGTAGTCGTAGCACAGCGAGTTGTATATACGGTTGAGTCCCTTCCACCAGTCGTCGGTCTCCTCGTGCTTTGCCTGGTTGAGTTTGTCGTAGAAGGAGAAGTCCATGACGGTCTTGAGGTATGAGTTGTCCTTCTGGAGCTTAGAGTCCTTCTGCCAGGCGGCGGTGTATGCCGGCTCGGTAACCCATGTCTCACCGACGGTGTTGAAGTTAGGATACTCGTTGTCGAGGGTCTTCATCCACTCTGCCATGGCATCGCGGTAAGCATAAGGATAGGTGTCCATGCGTATGCCGTCGATGTCGGCGGTCTCTATCCACCACTCACTGTTCTGTATGAGATACTTCATGAGGTGCGGGTTATGCTGGTTGAGGTCCGGCATCGACGGTACGAACCATCCCTCCACGGTCTCCTTCTTGTCGATCTTTGAGGCGTAAGGGTCGAGGACCGGAGTGAGCTTATAGCTTGTCTGCAGGTATTTCGACTTTGTTTCCTTTCCTTTGGCATATCCGGTCATCGGATCGTGTCCGTTGTCCTTGCTCTCTGACAGCCATTCCGGAGTGTTGAACCAGTCTTTAGACGGCATGTCGGCCACCCATGGATGCTCGAAGCCGCAGTGGTTGAAGATCATGTCCATGACGACCTTCAGACCTTTGGCGTGTGCCTCACGGATGAGCTGCACATATTCAGCGTTGGTGCCGAAGCGCGGATCCACACGATAGTAATCGGTGGTGGCGTAACCGTGGTATGTGCTGAAGCCGCCCTGGTCGGGTGAGTTGTTCTCAAGTACCGGCGTGAACCACAGAGCCGTCACGCCGAGCTGGTTGAAGTAGTCGAGATGCTGGCGTATGCCCTCGAGGTCGCCACCGTGTCGCAGCGACGGCTGTGTGCGGTCGCAGACCTTGGTGTTCATGCCTTTCACCACGTCGTTCTTCGGGTTGCCGTTGGCGAAGCGGTCAGGCATGAGCAGATAGAGGACGTCGGCATTGGAGAAGCCCTTGTGGTCGGCACCGGCCATGACACGCTCCTTGAGCTGATAGTCGACGGTTTTCTTCTTGCCGTTGTTGGTGAAGGTGAGCTTTATTGTCCCCGGCTTGGCGTCCTTGAGGTTAAGATATACGAGAAGGTAGTTGGGAGAGTCGAGGCGGACCAGGGAGTCTACTTTGACTCCCGGATAGTTTGTCGTTACGTCGGCAGTCCTGATGTCCTTACCGTAGACCATCAGTTGCAGTGACGGATCTTTCATTCCCGCAAACCAGTCGGTAGGGTCTATGCGGTCAATCTTTACTTGTGCGCTCATTGTAAGTGATATAAGCACTAATGTTAATAATATAAATCTTTTCATTTGCTATATGGTTAGTTCATAGAACGATATTGTTCCGCTTTATTATGCCTTGAGAGAGGTTGTCATTATCGTCCGATGAAGGTCGGCAACAGTGGATGCAGCCTTCATCGGACGGTTCATAGTAAGTGTCATTAATAAATTATTTTTTAAAGAATAATATATTAAAACAATTAATCGTGCAGAATCTTTATGGACCTGCCGTCCATGCGTAGCGTATGTCCCACGAAGATGTCGCTGCGGTAGGTGTCGATGGCGTCGAGGTCACCGCAGACATACCACTTGCCCTCTGGGATGTCGATGAGCTGGTCCTGTTCGCCGGCGTTGATGCAGACGATGATATTGTTCCACTCGTCGCCACCGGCGTGGTCCTTGAGCATAAACGTTACCATGCAGTCCTTGGAAGGCAGGAACTCCAAGTGCTTGCGCACCTCGTCGGCGGAGCCCATACGGAACGCCGGATGCTCACGGCGGAAACGTGTGAGGTCGCAGTAGAAGGAGTAGAGCTTTGGATAGCGCTTGAGATTGTTCCAGTCCAGGTGGTTTATGGAGTCGGGAGAGTTGAAGGAGTTATGCACTCCATGCTTTGTCCTGAGCATCTCCTCACCGCACAGCATGAAAGGAACGCCCTGCGAGAGGAATACCACGCTCTGTGCTATCTTGTCGAGGCGTATGAGCTCATCGGTCTCTATGCCCGGCATTTCGGCGCGCAGACGGTCTGTGAGGCACATGTCATCATGGCAGCTCACGTAGCTTATCATCTGTGTGGGCTCCAGTGCCCACGGCTCTTTGGAGTAGTTGACCTTTGAGTAGTCGACCTGCGGGTGCTGTACCATTCCCGCTATGCCAGCCTTGATGCTCTCCTCGGAGCCGGGAATGCCGGCAAGGAACGCACCCTTATGGTCATCGGAGAACGGCCCGCGCAGTGCATCGCGCATGTCGTCGCAGAAGGCGGCGATGCCCGGCATCTCCTTCATGTTGGCCTTCACGGCGAGCTTGTCGGTGGGCAGTGCACACTGTCCGGCGCTCCAGCCCTCACCATATATGAAGATGTTAGGGTCTATGTCTGTGAGACGCTTGCGGATAAGGTTCATGGTTTCTATGTCGTGTACGCCCATGAGGTCTACACGAAATCCGTCGATATGGTATTCCTGTGCCCAGTAGGCCATGCTCTCAAGCATGAACTCGCGCATGAGCGGTTTCTCTGAGGCTGTCTCGTTGCCGCATCCGGAGCCGTTGCTGGGCTTCCCGTCGGCGGTGTAGCGGTAGTAGGCGCCGGGATATGTGCGGTTGAAGTTGCTGTTGTCGAGGTCGAAGGTGTGGTTGTACACCACGTCGAGGATAACGCGTATGCCGTTCTGGTGTAGTTTCTCCACCATCGACTTGAACTCGAAGATGCGGCGTGTGGGATTTCCGGCGTCATAGCTGTAGCTTCCCTCCGGAACGTTATAGTTGAGAGGGTCGTAGCCCCAGTTGTATTGTGGCACGTCGGGTTTGTTCTCGTCGACGGAAGCGAAGTCGAATGACGGCAGCACATGTACGGCATTGATGCCGAGTTCCTTCAGGTGCTCTATGGCCTTATCCTCGGTGAGGCATAGGAATTTTCCTTTGTTGACCAGTCCTGAGCTGGGGTCTATGGAGAAGTCGCGGTAGTGGAGCTCGTAGATGACGAGGTCGGCCATCGACTTTGTCTCCAGGCGGTGGTCGGAGGCCCATCCTGTCGGATTGGTGTCCTTAAGGTCGATGACGGCCCCGCGCTTTCCGCAGCGTCCTACAGCCTTGGCGAAGACTCCCGGTGTCTCCCCCTTGCCGATGTTGAAGGTGTAGAAGTCGCCTTTGAGGTCGCCTTTCACGGTACAGGTCCATACGTCTTTTCCGGCGGATTTCATCTTAATGCGCTTGAAGCGTGTGTCGCCCTGTCCCGACTTGTACAGGCTGAGGCGTGGCTGTTTGGGCGCGTTGAGTTTGAAGACAGTCTGCTGTGGACTGTACTGCATCTCGTTGAAGTCGATTTGTGCGTGTGTCGGTAAGAAAGGCAGCAACAGCGTGGTCGTGAAAAACAAAGATAGTTTGTTCATCTTTCTATAAGAGTTGTTATTGATAAGTAAAAAGGGAGTTAAGGAGGAACTACTGGAACTGTGTGAGACAGTTGCTCTAAGGCTGTTCACCGTGAAGGAGAAGCGACCTTTTGGAACCACGTCTTCCGTTCCCTTATAATTCTTCTTTAACTCCCTAAAGGATTATTTCGCAATCAAGCTGACGGCAAAGCCGCCGCCCGGTGCCTCTGTCATCTTCAGAACATCGCCGCGGCGCACCTTCTTGTGTGTGATGGTGTAGGCGGCAGGGTTGTTCTTGTAATCGGCATTCTTGGCATCGGCATAGATGGTGCAGTCGTAAGTGCGGCCGGCATCGAGGAAGTCGAGCTTCACGTTGACCTTGTGTCCGTGCTCATCACATTTTCCGCCGACGAACCAGTTGTCGGAACCTTTGGCCTTACGGGCCACAGTGATATAGCGTGCCGGCTCAGCGTCGATATACCTTGAGTCCTGCCAGTCGACGGCCACATCCTTGATGAACTGGAAGGCGTCGTTGTACTTGGCATAGTTCTCTGGAAGGTCGGCGGCCATCTGTACCGGTCCCCACATGACGAGATACAGGGCGAGCTGTCCGACGAGCGTGGTGTGGACGTACGATGTGTTGTCGCTCCATTTCTTCAGCTGTGTCTCGAGCACTCCCGGCGTGTAGTCCATAGGGCCGCCCTGCAGGCGTGTGAACGGCAGGATTACGGTGTGATTGGGGTAGCTGCCGCCGAAGGCCTCGTACTCTCCTCCGCGTGCGCTCTCGTTGGCCACATAGTTAGGCCATGTGCGGCCGATACCCGTAGGACGGGTGGCCTCGTGTGCGTCGACCATTATATGGTGCTTTGCAGCCTCCTCCACGACATACTGATAGTGGTTGTTCATCGCCTGGGAGTAGTGATGGTCTCCGCGGGGGATGATGTCGCCGACGTAGCCGGTCTTCACGGCGTCGTAGCCGTATTTGTTCATGAGGTTCAGTGCGGCCTCCAGATGGCGTTCGTAGTTGCGTGTCGACGAGGAGGTCTCGTTGTGCATGAGAAGGCGGACACCCTTAGAGTGAGCGTAGTCGTTGAGGGCTTTAATGTCGAAGTCGGGATATGGAGTGACGAAGTCGAAGACATCCTCCTTCCAGTGGTTGGCCCAGTCTTCCCAGCCTACGTTCCATCCCTCCACGAGGACCTCTGACAGACCGTTTGCAGCCGCGAAGTCGATGTACTTGCGTACCTCCTCGTTGTTGGCGGCATGGCGGCCGTTGGGCTTTACCTTGCTCCAGTCAATCTGGTCGAGCTTTATGGAAGGGAACTCATCGGTGTAGTTCCATGATTTCTTGCCGACAATCATTTCCCACCATACACCGCAGAACTTTGTAGGATGTATCCAACTGGTGTCCTTGATTTTGCAAGGCTCGTTGAGGTTATATATCATCGAGTTGGCATCGCCAAGCATGTCGCGTGCGTCATCGCTGACGGCAACGGTGCGCCATGGCGTTTGGCAGGGTGTCTGCATGTAGCCCTTCATGCCTGTAGCATCCGGCGTCAGCCACGACTCGAAAGTCATCGTCTTGTCGTCGAGGTTCAGGTGCATGGTGGCGTAGTTGAGACAGGCAGCCTCATGGATGTTGATATACAACCCGTCGTTGGTTTTCATCTGCAGTGATGTCTGCACACCGGTGGGCGAGAAGACCGCCACTGACGAGTTGTTCCAGTTCACCGCGTCATGAAAACGGCCGCGGATTTCCGAGAGCTTCGACTCCTGCGTCTCCTGCTCCTGCGTGTCGTAGTCGCCGGGGAGCCACCATGCGGTGTGGTCTCCCGTCATGGCGAACTGTGTGTGCTCGTCCTTTATGACGAAGTAGACGAGGGAGTCCTGCTGCGGGAACTCGTAGCGGAGTCCCATGCCGATATTGTACACGCGGAAGCGTATGGTCATCCTGCGTGTTGTAGCCGGCTGGACGAGGTCGACGGCGAGCTCGTTATAGTTGTTGCGTATCTTGCCGTACTGTCCCCAGACCGGTGTCCACGTCTCGTCGAAAGCTGATGTCTTGGTGTCTGCCACCTTAAAGCCGTCCATCAGTGACGTCTCGTGAAGTCCCTTGCTGGCATGCTTGTCCTTGGCGAGTTCCAGACCGAGGTGGCTGGGCTTGACGACCTCACGGCTCTTGTAGGTCATCTCGTAGGTCGGTACGCCATTGCCGGTGAGCGAAAACGTTACAGCGACGTTTCCGTCAGGCGATTTCACTGTCTGCGCTGCTGCTGCCAGCGGCAGAAGTAATGCAGCGAGGAATAGCTGAAACTTTTTCATTTCCTGTTATTTTCTTTTCCACCGCAAAACGGCTCGCAGGCCTGAGGACCGTTGCTGTGGCTGCGGTCCTCTGGGCCTGACGGTTATTTGCGGCCGGATTGTGTTATTAATTCTGAAACGTTGGCAACATAGTCATTATTGTCTATGAGGTCCTCGATATTGAGGTGCATGCGGTAACGCCAGTAGTGGTGCGGGTTTGCCGGGATGTTGATGCGCTCGGCGTTCTCATCCGGTAACCGGAGATTTTCGTCGATGCTCAGCCAGTCCTGAAGGGTCAGGATGCAAAGCATGGAGGGCGACGTCAGATGACGGCTGACGATGTCGCGTGCGAGCCATCCTGGCAGTGGATGTGGAGCCGGTCCCTGGCGGTAGAGCATCTCGCTGTAGTAGGCCTGGGTACGTTCCCAGTCCTCGTCCCACCACTGACGGAGTGTCGGTGTGTCATGCGACGAGATGGTGCATACCGAGCGGTACGGATTACGCGACAGATGTCCGAAGCGGACGTGCGGGTCTTTCGGCATGCTCTGTATCTCCAGAGACAGTATCTTCAGCTCGTTCATGACCCATGAGACGCAGTCGGGCACCATTCCCAGGTCCTCGGCGCATACCAGCATACGTGTGGCGTTGACCAGACGCGGCAGCTTCTTCATGGCCTCGCGGTACCAGAACTGGTTGTTGCGACGGTAGTAATAATCATTGTATAGTCTGTTGAAGATGGCCTTGTCGCTGTCGTAGAGACTCTCGAAGATGAAGTCGAACTGTACGGAGATGCGCGGGTGGAACTTGTTCCCATCCTTATGGTCGCGGACGAAGAGCACGTCGCTGATAAGAGCGTAGAGTCCGTCGCGCATGTTGTCGTTCCATTTTATCTGGTCCTCGTACTTCTTCTTCTCGTCCTCGGTCTTTGCGGCGTCGGCTTTCTTCCTGGCCTCAGAGCTAAGGGCGGAGAAGTAGGCCTCTACCTTGCGCTGGGTGTCAAATTCCGGACGCATGCGGTAGTGGTCGCCGTCCTTCTTCTCGATGAAATTGTCGCGGACGTACTGTGCGCGGTCGCCGAACATGCGGTCAAGGACCCAGTCTGTAATGAATGGGGTAGTGAAGAGCTCCTCCTGCCAGTGCAGTCCGTAGCCTTCCACTTCCTCGCGTGTCATGCCCAGTGCTGGCTGGAACTGGCCGAGAAGGCCGTGTACTGCGTTGATAGGTATCTCCCAGATGCGGAAGAAACCGAGTACATGGTCGATGCGGTAGGCATCGAAGAACTTCGCCATGTTCTGGAACCTGCGTACCCACCACTGGCAACCGTCCTTAACCATTTCGTCCCAGTTGTATGTCGGGAACCCCCAGTTCTGTCCGTTTGTCGAGAAAGAGTCAGGCGGTGCTCCTGCCTGGCCGTTGAGGTTGAAGTAACGTGGCTCCGTCCAGACGTCACATCCGTAGCGGTTCACGCCGATAGGTATATCGCCTTTGAGGATTACGCCCTTTGAACGTGCGTAGTCGTGGACATCTGCCATCTGGGTGTTGAGGATGAACTGTACGTAATAATAGAAGCTGACATCCTGGTAAGCCTTCGTACGTGCTGAGGACAGTTCTTTGCGGTCTGCCTCGTTCCACTGGTTGTGGTCGGGCCATTTTGAGAAATCGGCTGTTCCGTTCTTGTCGCGGAGATAGCAGTACTGTCCGTACGGCACCAGCCACTGCTGTGCTTCCTTGAAGAAGGCCTTGAACTTTGTTGATGCCAGCACCTTCTTTCCCTCTTGCTCAAAGATGATATGGAGATATTCGGTCTTGGCGTTGTTCACGCGCTCATAGTCAATCTGCGGCAGTGCGTTGAGCTCCTTACGCAGTTTCTCATATTCCTCTCGTTTCTTTGCGTTGGCAATGGAGGGCAGCTGTGTGAGGTCAACGTACTGTGGGTGCAGGGCGAAGATACTGATGCAGCTGTAAGGATAGCTGTCGGTCCACGTGTGGGTGATGGTGGTGTCGTTGATAGGCAGTACCTGTAGGACGCGCTGACGCGTCTTGGCGGAGAAATCTATCATCTTCTTCAAATCTCCGAAGTCGCCGACACCAAAGCTCTCCTTGCTTCGCAGTGAGAAGACTGGAACCTGTGTTCCCGCGAGCTTCAGCGGATAGATGTCGAAGCCGCATTCCGGCAGACAGTAGACGACAACGTCGCCGTCCTTGATGTCGGTGAGCTCAATGGTGCGGTTGCCGTAGGCCTCCCATAACGGCTTGTAGTCGAGACGCTTGTCGCGGATGAAGAACTTGAATTCTATCTCCTTGGCACCCAGTGTGTTGGCATCGAGGTCTACTATCCATTCGTTATCGTTGTGCTGAGTGAGCTCTATGCCTTTGTCCGGGTCCCAGTTGCCGAGTCCGTCGCCTTTGCCTACCACTGCGAGGCTCTGTCCTTTGCGCAGTTGTGGGGCACGGACCTTCAGACGTACTGCGCGGCTTATCTCCAGCATCTTCACTGGTTCAATCTTCGTCGGCGATACGCACTCGGTGAATGCCGAAGTGTAGAGATAGCTGTCCTCTGGAATGTCTACCCAGTTGTCGTAGGCGGTGTAGTTGACCGCGTTCTTCTCGTTCAGCTCCAGGCGGTGAGTGATCATCCTCCATTCCGTACGTTCAACGTTGTCGCCGCGATGCACGGAGTAGAAATAGTCTATTCTGTCGCCCGGTTTGAAGCCTTTGCGCAGCACCAAGTCCCAGACATGGCCGTCGTATGAGGTCATGTGGTACATGGAGATGCGCTCCTCTCCGTCTTCGGCACTGTCGATGATGTTCAAAACCAGTTCCTGCCCGAAGACGGTATTGTAATGAATGTTAAAATGTAAATTCATGTTAGTATTTTATTGTTTTAATTTCTTGTTCCAAAAGTACTGATAATTTTCAGTGAAACAAAAGAACCGTTTGCGCAAACAGTCGCACTGTTTGCGCAAACGGTTACATTTATTCCTTCGTTTTGATAACGCTTACACTGAAGATACCCAGTACCAGGCTTATAGCTGCAACATACATCATGTTGCTCTGTACCTCACCAAGCAGTCCGAGGATGTATCCTCCAAGGAGTCCTGCGACAATCTGCGGGAAACATATTGCACAGTTGAACAGTCCAAGGTAGGTTCCCATGTGCGGACGTCCCTCCAAGGCATTGGTGACGATGGTGAACGGCAGTGCCAGCATGGCGGCCCATGTGCATCCGATGAGTGCGTAAGGCAGGAACAGCAGGGCCTGTGAGTGGACAAACGGGATGATGGCGAAGCCTACCGCGCCAATCGCTATGCTCAAGCCGTAGGCTGCCTTCAGGCCGACCTTGTGCTCGATGAACGGCAGAACGGCAGCCCATGCCACACTGGCTACGGCCTGTCCTGCGAGGACGATGCCCAACCAGTTGCCGGCAGTCTGGTAGTCGGCCGACTTCGGGTCTACAGTTCCCCATACGGTGTCGGCAATCGTGCCGTTGGAATATATCCACATGAACTGGAAGGCGGCCCAGCAGAAGAACTGTACTACGAAGACCCGCCAGTAGTTGCCCGGTGCGTCCTTGAGAAGCTCTACTATTCCGACGCTCTCTTCTTCCTTCTCCTCATTGCCGCCGTGGTACTGAGCGTACTCCTCTGGCGGCATTTCCTTTACATTTACGCAAGTGTATATAACACAGATGATTAGAATTGCGGCACCAATGTAGAATGCCATTTTCAACGACATCGGCACATCGTGGCTGGCATCGTCGCTGAATCCAATGTAAGACATGAGGAAGGGCAGGGCAAAACCGACAACCTGTCCTAGGTTGCAGAGGAAACTCTGTATGGCGTAGGCGGTGCCTTTCTGCTTCTCGTTGACCACGTCGCCAACCATCATCTTGAACGGCTGCATGGCCATATTAAGAGAAGTGTCGAGGAACATCAGGATAACGGCACCGATGATGAGGGCCGTGTTGCCGGCGCCGAGGCTGCCGGCGTTAGGCAGAAGGCACATTACCAGGATGGCGATGATGGCTCCTGCTATTAAATAAGGTATTCGGCGTCCGAAACGGCACCATGTCTTGTCGCTCAGCACACCGACGATGGGCTGGACAATCATTCCCATCAGCGGTGGCAGTATCCAAAAGAACGACAGACTCTTAGGGTCGGCGCCTATCGTAGAGAATATTCGTGATATGTTTCCACTCTGAAGGGCGTAAGCTATCTGCACTCCAAAGAAACCGAAGCTGAGGTTGAAAAGTCCCCAGAAGCTAAGGTCGGGTTTCTGTTTTAGTTCATGATTCATAATTTATAGTCCGTAATTATGACCAGATGGTTTGAGCATTGTGGTCTTGTTATTATATAATAATGTTATACTTGGTCGTTGAGTAAGCGGTTGCTGTTTGTTAGATGATATGTCTTGTCTGTAACTTAAGCGGTTGCTGTTTGTTAGATGTTGCGCTCTGTTGTAGGGCATGTGGTTGTAATGACGCTGACCATGGAGGGCTATCTTGTCGTTCCGCGGATAATAAGGCGCGTGCGCACCACGCGCTTCTCTATCTTGTCCATAGGCAGCGAGCCCTCTACCTGTCCGATGAGGATGTTCGCGGCCTCTTCGCCGACCATTACCCCGCGCTGCTCGACGGTGGTGAGCATAGGGTCGCAGGCTATGGCGCGCTGACCGTTGGTAAATCCGCATATCGATATGTCGTCAGGGATTTTGAAACCCATGCGCTTCGCGGAGTAGAGGATGCCGATGGCTGTGTCGTCGTTGACGGCGAAGAAAGCGTCAGGGCGGTCCTCCTCGGCCAGTATCTCCGGCGTTATGACCTCTGCGTCAGCACGGTTGTCGCATTCGCGTATCCATTCGTGCCTTGGCGTGATGCCGTTCTTTACCAAGGCATCGTGGTATCCGTTGAAGCGGTTCTTGTCTATTTCGAGCGACTGGCGCATACCATAGTAAGCAATCTTCCGGCAGCCGGTGTCTATGAGGTGCGTGACGGCGGTGAAGGCACCCATGTAATCGTCGACGACGACGCGGCTGGCGTTCACGCCCGTGCAGATACGGTCGTAGAACACCAAAGGTATGCCCATATCTATGAGGTTCTGAAAGTGGTCATATTTAGTAGTGTTCTTAGCCTGTGAGACAATAATGCCGCAGCATTTGTTGGCATAGAACGACTTGCAGATTTCTACTTCGCGCTCATATCTCTCGTTGCTTTGCGCTACCATGATGCGGTAACCGCGTCGGCTGGCCTCTTCTTCTATCCCAGCGAGGATACATGAGAAATAGTAGTGTGCGAACTGCGGTACTATTACACCTATGATCTTAACCGGTTGCACACGCGTTTTGCGCAAGGATTCTGCAATTGCATTAGGAAGGAAATTGTGCTCCTGCGCATATTGCTGGATAAGCTTGCGCTTCTCCTCGGAAATGCGCGGACTATCCTTTAGTGCACGGCTTACGGTGGCAACTGAGACACCCAGGTCGTGAGCTATATCCTTCATTGTGATTGTAGAGTTCTGTTTCATCTTCAGGTAGGTTTACGATGCAAAAGTAAAACAAAAAATGATTGTCTATATTTTATATATGTACTTTTTTTATTTAACATCGTGCAAACGTTTGCATTGTTCTATATCAAGTTTTAGCTAAAAAAAATGCTAAACAAATGAAATCTGACTTAACTTTGCATCGCAATCATACTAACAAAGATGTTTGCTATGACAACCAACGCATAAGAACTAAACGACAGTTTATATACCTAGTTGTTATATGTCGCGAGAACGTCCTCTGGATGTTGAATCAAGACAAGCGAGTTGTGAAACCCGCACCCAAAGAAGAAACTTACATTGAACAATAAGACAATATACAACTAATAGTAACTAACTTAAATATTAAAGAATGATGAAGCAGGCAAAACTTAAATTCCCTGTTAGGATGTTCGCTCTGTTGTGCGGACTTCTCCTTTCTGTCGGAGCCTTTGCACAGAACATCTCTGTCAATGGCCACGTCAAGGATGCTAACGGCGAGCCTATCATTGGTGCAACGGTCCGTGTCGACGGCACGACGGCTGGCGCTATCAGTGACCTCGACGGTAATTTTACCCTTGAAGCAGCCAAAGGCTCTACGCTGAGTGTGTCTTATGTAGGATACACCACGGCAAAAGTCACAGTAGCTCCTAATGTGATGGTAACACTTCAGGAGGATACCAAAGCCCTTAACGAGGTTGTCGTCATCGGTTATGGTACCGCAAAGAAGGAAGACCTCACCGGTTCTGTGGCAGCTATCAACCCGGATGAAATGTCCAAGGGTATCACCAACAACGCCAGCGATATGCTCGTAGGTAAGGTTGCTGGTGTCGACGTGCAGACAGCCGGTGGTGCTCCTGGTGCAGGCGCACAGATCCGTATTCGTGGTGGTGCTTCTCTGACAGCATCCAACGACCCTCTGTACGTTATCGATGGTCTGGTTATCGACAACAACACCGCTAAAGGTATGTCGAATATCCTGGCTATGATCAACCCTAACGATATTGAGACCTTTACAGTCCTGAAGGACGCTTCTGCCGCTGCCATCTACGGTTCGCGTGCTTCTAACGGTGTCATCATTATCACAACCAAGAAAGGACGCGCAGGCTCAAAGCCTAAGTTCTCTTACAACGGTGATATCACCCTGTCTACAATCGCTAAGAAGTATGACGTGCTCAGCGGTGACCAGTATCGCGACCTTGTCTCTAAGGTTAGCCCAGAGAACCTGTCAAGTCTTGGCACAGCCAACAACGACTGGCAGAAGCACATCTTTAAAGATGTATTCTCTCATCATCACAGTTTGAGCATGTCTGGCGGTCTGAAGAACATGCCTTACCGTGTCAGCGTAGGCATCGATAACGATAAGGGTATTGTGAAGACAAGCTGGATGGACCGTTTCAATGCCAGCTTGAATGTCGCTCCTTCTTTCCTGAAGGATCACTTGAGATTCAACATCACAGCAAAGTACATGTATGAGAAGGACCGTTACGTTGATGCAGGCACAGCCATCGGCGCAGCTCTTGATATGGACCCGACACAGCCAATTATGGGCGTAGGCGACGACTACAAGTACTTCGGCGGTTACTATCAGACTCTGAACTCTGCAAGCTTTGCAGATCCAACTTGGAAATACACAGCCAACTCAGTTGCTCCTCAGAACCCTGTCGCTTACTTGAACCAGCACTCTACACGTGCTAATGCCAACGACCTCTCCGGAAACATCGAGATGGACTATAAGATTCACGGATTTGAGGACCTGCACATTCACGCAAGCTTAGGATCACAGTACACTGACTCTCATCAGAGCGAAGACATCAGCCCGTACTCTTTCTCTAACAACTACTACGGCTATCATCGCATCACACGTTACTATAAGTACAACATCGTAGGTAACGCTTATCTGCAGTACGCTCACACATTCGGCGCTCACGGCATCGACATCATGGCAGGTGCTGAGGACAGCCACTATCACCGTTCAGGTTATGAAATTGGTGGTGCTACCAATCATCTCGGTGAGGCTTCTACCCCTAGTGCCACCCTCCGTGAGTCTACCGAGTGGGCTACCCACAACAGCCTGGTATCTTACTTCGGCCGTTTGAACTACAACCTCCTCGAGCGCTACCTCCTCACTGTTACATTCCGTGCCGATGGTTCCAGCCGCTTCGCTAAGGGCAACAAGTGGGGCTACTTCCCTGCTGCCGCTTTCGCATGGCGCATCAACAAGGAGCCGTTCCTGAAGAACGTTCAGTGGATTAACGACTTCAAGCTCCGCTTGGGCTGGGGTATGACCGGTCAGCAGAACGGTATCGACGACTTCTACTATGCTCCTCTTTATGTCGAGAGTAACGAGCACGCTCAGTATCCTTTCGGCAACACGTACTACTACACAGTACGTCCTAACGCTTACAACCCAGACCTTACCTGGGAGAAGACCACTACTTACAATGCCGGTATCGACTTCGCAGTTCTCAACAACCGCGTATCTCTTAGCGCCGACTACTACTATCGTAAGACTCGCGACCTGCTCTCTCGTGTGAACATCACCTCTGGAACCAACTTTGGTGACCAGATGCTGAAGAACATCGGTAGCCTTTCCAACTATGGTGTTGAGTTCACCATCGACGCACGTCCTATTGTAACAAAGGACTTCACATGGCAGGTTACATATAACGTAGGTTGGAACCACAACCGTATCACAAAGCTCGATGCAGGTGCACAGGACTGGGTTGAGGTTACAGATACCAAGATTTCCGCTGGTAACAACACTCGCATTCAGCGCAACAAGGTCGGAGAGGCTGTCAACAGCTTCTACGTCTACCAGCAGGCTTACGACAAGGACGGCAAGCCTTTGGAAGGCGTCGTTGTAGACCGTAATGCTGACGGACAGATTAATGATGATGACCGCTACTACTATAAGGATCCGGCTCCAGACATCGTGATGGGTCTCACTACAAAGTTCATCTACAAGAACTGGGACCTCAGTGCATCGTTCCACGCTTCTCTCGGCAACTACGTTTACTACGACTTCCTGTCGTTCCACGCCAACCTCTCACCTAGTGGTCTGTTCTCGAACAGCTCCTTCCATAACAAGACACCTGAGAACGTTGCTCTCGGATGGACCGGTACGACTCCAGTACAGAACTTTCTCAGCGACTACTTCGTACGCAACGCTTCTTTTGTGAAGTGCTCTAACATCACGCTCGGTTACTCATTCCCGTCGCTCGTTACAACCCGCACAGGTATCAAGACCCTCGACGGTCGTATCTTCTTCACTGTTCAGAACCCGTTCATGATTACCAATTATGACGGTATCGACCCTGAAGTTTCCAATGGTATCGACTCTAACCCGTACCCACGTCCACGGAGCTTCCAGCTTGGTGTAAACCTCAACTTCTAATAAGTTTATAACCGCTTATAATCGCTTAAAAGCGTCTAAGATACTTATTAACAATATAGAACTCGAAAGAAATGAAAAATATAATTCTTAAAACAGCAGTTGTAGGACTTCTCGCCCTCGGCTTCACATCTTGTGCCGATGACCTGAATATACACTCCATCGACCCTAAGTCGTCTCCTTCCTATGATGTCAAGCAGCTGCTTGCAAAGCAATATGCCACCCTTGGTGTAACAGGACAGACAGGTCCTGCCGGAAAGGGTGACCTGAGTATGGATGAGGGTGAGAGCGGTTTCTTCCGTACCGTTTTCAACCTTGAGGAACTGCCTACCGACGAGTGCGCATGGGCATGGACTGATAATACCGATATCCCTAATATCCTCGGCCTCTCCTGGACTTCCAGCTCACAGCGTGCCGCATGGTGCTGGTCACGTCTGGCTTACGACGTCCGCCTTTACAACCAGTTCATCGCTGAGTGCGGTGAGCAGGTAGGACCTCAGGTTACTGCCGAGGTACGTTTCCTGCGTGCTCTGCACTACTATTACTTCCTGGACCTTTTCCACAAGGCACCGTTCAAGTTGACCAACGATATGAATCTGCCTGGACAGAAGACTGGCATAGAGCTCTACAAATGGATCGACCAGGAGCTTACCAATCTTGAGGACACTCTCGCTGACATGGGTACTTACGACAACGCGTCCGGCTTCGGACGTGCCGACAAGGGTGCTGCTTACGCTCTCCACGCTCAGCTCTGCCTCAACGCTGCTGTATACACCGACGGCCAGATTACCACAGAGGCTTGGAAGAAGGCTAAGCACTACTGCGACCTCCTTATCGATGGTCCGTACAAGCTCTCCGACAAGGCTGTGAAAGACCCGTCCGGCAACGAGTGGTCAGGTTACGAGCAGCTCTTCATGGGTGATAACGATGAGAACACCAACGCAATGAAGGAGATAATCTTCCCGATACGCCAGGATGGTGCAAGCACACAGGAGTATGCAGGCTCTACCTGCCTTATCGGTGGTTCGTCAGGTGCTGGTATGCCGTACAAGAACACCAACAACTACTGGACTTGTTACTTCGCACGTGTGAACGTCCTTCAGAAGTTCTTCGCTGATCCTGAGAAGGATATGCCTAGGCTCACTGAAGACGAGTCCAAGGAGTACAAGGACGCGCACTCTACCGAGGCAGAGGTTATCAGCATAGATAATAAGCTCGGTATCTCTACAAAGGATGTTCAGAAGAAGGCCGGCGACAAGCGTGCCCTGTTCTACATGGGTATCGGTGGCGCTGACGGTGGCAAATACCGCACTCTGACTCCAGGAAAGCAGATTTCCGGTTTCCTCAATGGCGCTTCCATCGTGAAGTGGACCAACTACCGTTCTAACGGTGGTGCCCGTCATAACGACACCTTCGACGACACCGACATTCCATTGTTCCGCCTTGGCACTATCTATATGACACGTGCAGAGGTTGAGTACCGTCTCGGCGATGCTGACGCAGCAGCCAAGGACATCAACACTCTCCGTACCCGTGCCGGCAACACCAACCTCCTCTCCGCCGCTTCCATCGACGACCAGACTCTTATCGACGAGTGGTCAAGGGAGACTTACTTCGAGGGACGCCGTCGTTCTGACCTCGTCCGCTTCGGACTCTTCACCGGAAGTAAATATCTCTGGAGCTTCAAGGGTGGTGTACCTGACGGTACTGGCGTAGACTCCCGTTACAATATCTATCCTGTTCCTGCCATCGATGTGTCAGGCAACCCGGCCATCACTCAGAACCCTGGATACTAATTTAAGTTTAAAAGATTTTAGGCTCTTGAGTTGGTGCGTCCCAAAAGCCTTACCGCACCGGACGGTATCGACTCAAGAACTTGGAAACTCAAAAACTCATAAACTAAAAGACTAACAAAATGAAAAATTTATATAAGTTCATGTTGCTTCCGGCAATGGTCCTTCCTCTCATCTTCACGTCATGTGATGAGGACCGCGACGACAACCCGACCACCGACTTCAGCCATGTCGGAGAACAGTTTGTCCTGAACACGCCGGCCAATGCCGAGAACAACACATACGACCTGGCAAGTGCCCAGAGCCTGCAGCTGACCTGCTCGCAGCCAAACTACGGCACGGGCGTTCCTTACTTCGTCCGTTACTACGTGCAGGCTTCCATCGACCCTGCCTTTGAGAAAGATACCACCGTCGCTCACACCGAGCTGACCACGGCCTACACATCGGCGAAGATGGATGTCAACGCCTCTGAGCTCAACGACGCCGTCGTCAAGCTCTTCAAGGCCGCTAACCCTGACGAGGCTAATGTTCCGGTAATGCCGGTATACCTCCGTCTCCGTGCGAACATCGCCGGCAGCACCGCTGACGTCGAGACTCGCTCAAACACTTATTCCAACGTTATCAAGCTGCCTTCAGTACAGGCTACATACGTTGCTCCTGATGCTACATATCCGGCACAGCTCTATGTCAACGGCGCTTCTATCCAGAACGGTTCTTCTTGGAAGCCTGTCGCTCCTGTATACGGTCTGCCGGGCAACTACTTCACAATGGTTTATGTTCCTGATGGCGGTAAGATTATATGGGGCACTGAGAACGGCGACAAGCGCGGCTTCAACCGTCTGCGCTCCGTAACTGTCAAGAACGCTGATACGCAGGTTACCGATGCAGGTGATGATGATCACAGCCTGACCTTCTCTAAGGGTGGCTGGTACACTCTCTTCTTCACTTCTGAAATCTCTGAGGATAAGAAGAACATTTTCTTCGACCTGACAGTTTACCAGGCTCATGCTTATATTATTGGTAATGCAGCTGGTGACTGGATTGACGCCAATCCTGCTTTAGAGATGACGGCTCCTGCAACAGCTGATGGCCAGTGGGTATCTCCGGCATTCACTGTGGCCGGCGAGCTCCGCGCTTACGTCAAGGTCGGCGATCTCGACTGGTGGCGTACAGAGTTTACCATATACAAGGGTGCTCTCTTCTGGCGCGACCGCGACCTGCCTGAAGGTTGGCACTATAATGCTGATGGTAAAGGTATTGACCCAAGCTATGGCGTACAATGCGCGGTTGGTCAGAAGCTCTATGTCAACTTCGACGCTAACACAGGTGAGGTCAAGTAAGCATTTAGGTTAATAAGTTTTTGAGTTTTTAAGTTCTTCGGCATGAAGATAAAAATCCTTAACCTAGGAACTCAGAGGCTCAAAAACTTACAAAACTCCAAAACTCATAAACTACAGAATAAAATGAAAAAGACATTATTATATAGCTTGGCAGCCTTTGCCGCTCTGGGTCTTGCAAGTTGCAGCGAGGACTATGACGATTGGGCTAATCCACAGTCGTATGGTCAGGATGCCGCAGCAGCTAAATACGGACTGACTTTCGCTGCCGGTTCAGAAATCAACAGCGCTCTCCCTGACGCTGATGGCATGGTTCATCTCGTTACGGTCAGCACTACAGACACTATAGTCTCCGGCTACACCATCAAGACTCTTACTGTCAATGGTGCAAATATCGACGGCACAATGGTCGGCAATGACATCTGCGTCAATGCCGTAGACCTTGAGAAACTCGTCGAGAAGCAGAACGACTCACGTGCTGCCGTTGCACGTCCTATCGAGGTGAAGGCAAATGTGTCCATGAACCTCAACAACGGCGATGCTGTATCTACCACCACTGAGGCCGACATCACCGGTACTGTAACACCGCAGAAGACCCCGGCTATCGATGAGAAGGGATACTTCATTTTAGGTGCTGTCGCAGAGAACGGTGCTGGTTGGGATGCTGCCGCTCCTGTATGGATGAAGGCTTCCGGTACTGGCGTTTACAAAGTTCTGGTTACTACAAAGGAAACTGGCGACAACTACTTCAAGTTCTATTCTGGCTCTCATTTTGTAAGTAACAATTGGGATGAAATCAACAAGGGACAGATGGGTTGTGAGACTAATGGCGATAAAGCTACTCATAATTTCCTTGTCTATACAGGCGATCCTCTCTACACCAATGGCGTTCAGACACCTGTTATCCACGGTGCTGGTACATGGGTTGTAACCTTGGATATGAACAACTTCACTTATAGTGTTTCTACTCCAGTACTTTATGTTGCTGGCGATGCTAACGGCTGGAAGCAGACAGAACCTCTGGGCTCTACTGATGGAGTTGTTTACTCTGGTTTCGCTTACCTCAACAACAATGGCTTCAAGTTCAGCTCTCAGACCAACTGGGACGGCACTAACTACGGTCTGGATTTCGCAACAGATGCCAACGCTTCTAACTGGAAGCTGCCTGCAGGCTATGCAGATAGCTATTATATGATTGATGTCAATCTCGACGAGAAGACCATGAAACTTACACCGATATCAACCATCGGCATCATCGGTGATGCTACTGTCAATGGTTGGGACAGTGATGTAGACATGACCTACAACCCGGCTACTCACGCATGGGAAGCTAAGGATGTCGTCTTGAAGCAGGGAACACTTAAGTTCCGCGCTAACCACGACTGGGTCATCAACTGGGGTGGCACTGCTGACAACCTCACCCAGGGTGGAGATAATGTCTCTGTTGCCGCTGCCGGTACATACGATATCACTCTCTACGCTTGGGCTGATGGCTATGCACACTGCACATTTACAGCCAAGTAAATCCGAACATCATTCTTTCTATAAGAATATAACTTAGTCAGGGGAGGACTCTTCGTGGAGTCCTCCTTTTTTTGTCGTCATTCGCAGAGCAGTCTTGCGATGTCATTGAGGCCGAGGCATTGCGAGCGCGTTATCGTCTTCCGCTCGTTGCTGTGGCTCGTCGGGCCGAGGAAGAGCAGCTGCCCGCTGGCACAGGCGTCGAAGCTCTTGCCCGACGGCTTCGTCAGTGGCGCGAAGCCGTTCTCCTTGAGTATTATCTCCGGGAAGCCTTTTTCGAATGCTGCCCGCATGACAGCCTTCTCGCCGGGAGATATTGCCGGTGAGACGAGCACCGCTCCTTGCTGGCATTGTCGCAGAGCGTCCTCCGTCCGTACCGTAATCTGTTCCTCTGTTAGCCTTCTCGAGCACTGCACCTGCACCAAGAACGGCTTCCTGAGCAGAAAAAGATTGCCTATAGCAGAGAAGGTCATCCCCTTCCACGTGATGGCCCTCTGCACGCGGAAGAACTCCGGGTGCTGTCTCTTCACCAGGAGGCGGCGCGGGTTGTCGGCAAGGTAGCGCTTCCAGTTGTCGAGCTGCCCGGCGCGAAGGAGGATTTTGTCGTTGTAGCCAGGGGAGAAGAGGATGCCGTGGCTGTCGTCATGCTGTCCCCGCAGTTGCGCTTGCCGCTGCGTTTGCCGCTGCGCTTGCCGCTGCTGAGCAGCGGCGTACTCGACGGGGCAGAGGGTGCGGAAGGCCTTGCGGCAGCCCGTCTTGAAACCGTTCAGGATCCTTCCCAGATGCTTTTCGATATGCTCGCGGACAAAGAGGATGCCATGGAAGTGGTCGGGCATAAGCTGAAAGGCAACGATGGTGATTTCCGGGTAGTAGCTTGGGATGCCGCGCCATTGCTCGATGATAGCCTCCCCCAGCGGCGACGGCACAATGCGTGGCGCCTCCTCACTGCCGAAGGGCTTGCGCGGGTCGCCGACAATGGTGCCGAAGAGGGGCTGGCGTCCTTCTGTAGCCATTGTTATCATATACATCCGCCGCGACTGGTAGTCGTGGTCCTGCTTCCGCCGTTTCATCGAGGGTTTCTTCGGACCGGCCAATTCTATCTTTCGCCGTAGTTGTTCTTCGTTCATAGACTTGGTTTTTATAATGCAAAGGTAAGGTAATGAATGCGAAAATCAAAGCGTTAGAAGTATTATTTGTCGTGCCTTTTGCATTATAGCTTTGCCAATGTTTAGGGAAAGGGCCCTTTTTCAATGCTTTTGGATATGCTCTGGAGACTTTTCTCCCATTTCCCTTTTGTTCGCGCTTCTTCTTGAAAGTATTCCTTGCAACCGATTGCACATTATAAACAGCTAAAAACCATACTTTTAAGGAACAATGAATTTGGTAAATGACTAAATTTGCACTGTTAAACCTAACAAATAACTAAGATGAAGAAATTTCTTACCATAATTGCAGTCCTTTGTGCTGCGTTCAGCACTAAAGCACAGGCCGTTGAAGGATGGCCTTCAGACTTTGGCGGCGTAATGTTCCAGGCTTTCTATTGGGACAGTTATTCAGATACACAGTGGACAAATCTCACGTCTCAGGCAGACGAGTTGGCAAAATACTATAAACTCGTATGGGTTCCACAGAGCGGATGGTGCAACGGCATGACCCAGATGGGCTATGCCGATATTTACTGGCTCGACCAGCACAGTGCTTTCGGTACTGAGGCTGAATTGAAGAAGATGATCAGCACCTTCAAGGACAAAGGCATAAGCACTATCGCTGATGTCGTCATCAATCATAAGAACGGCAAGTCCACATGGGTTGATTTTCCAAACGAGACATATAAAAGTACTACTACACCCGGCAAGACCTACACTCTTACATGGTCCAATCCACTGGCAGATATCTGCACCGGTGATGATGGCGGCAAGACTGCAAATGCGGGTTATAAAGTGTGCGGTGCTGCTGACACTGGTGATGACTTCGACGGTGCCCGCGACCTCGACCACACAAAAACCGAGGTGCAGAACAACATCAAGACATATCTGGACTTCCTCCTCAACGAGATTGGGTATTCAGGCTTCCGTTATGATATGACCGGCGGCTATGCGCCGAAATACACAAAGATGTACAACGAGTCGGCAAAGCCTGCCTACAGCGTAGGAGAATACTGGCGCTCTGATGGTCTTTTAGGCCTTCAGAACTGGGTCAACAACACCGGTAAGACCAGTGCCGCCTTCGACTTCCAGCTTAAATGGCTAATCAACAATGTATTCAACAATAGTAAATGGAGTGCACTTGCCAACTACACATCCCAGAGCCTTATAGGCAGTGGTTACGCACAGTATGCCGTAACGTTCACTGACAACCACGATACGTATCGTAACAGCAACAATATGCTCAGGAACAATATAGAGGCTGCCAACGCATATATCCTTACCATGCCTGGCACACCGTGCATCTTCATGAACCACTGGAAAGCTTATCGCAAGCCTATCAAGAAGATGATTCTTGCCAGGAAGCTTGCCGGAATAACCAACACCAGTTCCGTAACATCTTCTAAGGGCGAGACCTCCGGCTATTCCGTTACCGTCAAAGGCAGCAAGGGCAGCGTGCTGCTCTGCCTGGGCACTACAACGACTAGCACCAGCGGCTATCAGCTGGCAGTGGAAGGTACAAATTACAAGATGTATGTCTCCAACGGCATAGACATTAGCTCCATAAGTGCTGTCGACAATGAAGAGGAGACAAAGGTTACTCTTCCTGCCTGTGCTGCGAAGATTACTGGCGCGAAGTACTACTGCTACTTCGAGAAGCCGTCGAACTGGAAGGCAACCATATACGCATGGCCTTGGAGTGAGAATGGCACTACGGTGAATGTCTATACCTCATGGCCCGGCTCAACGGCGGATGTGACGAAGGTAGGCACAAACCCGGCAACGGGAAACGCTGTCTATCTCTGGAAGTATAATGGCACCAAGACCGTTACGAAGATAATCTTCAACGAGGGTAAGGACGGTTCGCAGACCGGCAACCTCGAATTCAAGACCGGCAACTATTATACCGCATCAGGGTACTACGGCAATGTGGAGGACGTTGCCACCGGCATAAGCAGTGTAAAGGCTGACGCTTCTGCAAATAATGAGGACACATGGTACTCAATCTCAGGAATGCGGCTTTCAGAAAAGCCTGTACAGAAAGGCATATACATCCATAACGGCAAGAAGATTGCCGTAAGATAAACATTAGAAGATAGTTTTTATTGATATATTGTTATTAGATAGGTTTTAAGTTATAAGATTGTTATTAGGTTTTAAGTATTTCAGTTTTGGGAAGAAGGGGCAAGTGATTGTCCCTTTTTTCATGCCTTTTATTTTGTGATTTCGAGGGAAAGGTGTAATTTTGTCGTTAATTGCAAAAAACGAAATTCTACTTTTTACGAAACTCATGAAGAAAACATTCTTACTGCTATTTGCGCTTGCAGCCTTCTGTGCTGGTGCCAGTGCCCAGAAGAAATATGTAGGCGGCGACATCTCCCTCCTTCCTACCTATGAGGAACACGGAGTGAGATACCTGGGACATGGCGGAAAAGACGCCCAGGTGAAACCTCTCGACTACTTCGGCGACAGTGCCCACTGGAACGCCATGCGCGTACGGTTGTTCGTCGACCCGTCGAAGGCCTCAGAGTCCGATAAGGGCGAGGGCGTACGTCAGGACCTCAGCTATGCCACCGCCCTGGCAAAACGCATCACCGCCAAAGGCTATTCGCTGATGCTCGACTTCCACTACAGTGATACGTGGACGGACCCGGGGAAGCATTCCACACCGTCGGCATGGACATCTTCCGATGCCAATGTGCTTGCCGACAGCGTCTACGCCTATACCAAGAAATGTCTGCAGAAGCTCGTGACGGAAGATGCCAAGCCAGAGTTTATACAGGTTGGTAATGAGGTCAACTATGGCATGCTGTGGCCTACCGGCTATTGTTATCCCGGCGGTGGCGACGGCAATAACAGTAAGATTGGAAAGGGTACATGGAACAACTTCGCGGCTTATCTGAAGGCTGGTGTCCGTGCGTGCAGGGAGGTGTGCCCTGAGGCAAAGGTCGTCCTTCATGTCGCGTTGCATAATGCGCCGAATGATGTGGTGGCATTCTATAATACGGTACAGAAGCATGACGTAGATTATGATATCATCGGCCTTAGCTATTACCCCGACTATCACGGCACACTGTCTGTCCTTACCACGACGCTGGACAGCCTGGAGAGTGCCTATCCAGACAAGAAGATAATGATTGTCGAGACGGGTTATGGCGCGCAATGGGCGATGAATGGCGATTATACCTCTACTGTCAGTAAGACATGGCCCGTAACGGAGGCCGGTCAGAAGCAGTTCACCGACGACTTGATAACGGAACTCAACAAGCATAGCAGTGTTACGGGTCTCTACTGGTGGCTGCCGGAGGATAATGAGTTCTGGGCCGACAAAAAACCGGCGCGCACATCCTGGTGGAACGGCTCCCTCTACACCCAGAACACTGGCAAGCCTCTCGACGCTATGTTTGAGCTCCAGCGCTTCATAGGTCTTGACCCGACTGGTGTCACCGTTGTCAGCAACGATGTCAGAACGAAGACCGATGATAAGTGGTATAACCTCCAGGGACAGCGCGTAAGCCGTCATGATGTCAAAGGTATATACATCAACAATGGCCGGAAGGTTATAGTGAAATAGTCTATGCCCGACAAATAATACCACCAGCTCCGTCAGTGAAATGCTGACGGTGCTGGCGGACCATGGCCCTGCTCCTTTTTTGTGTCAATTTTATGAATTTTTATGTAACGTCTTGCAGAAACGCAAAAAAGGACTTAACTTTGCAGGCAAAACTATTTTTTTAATATGACTAAACAAAATTACTTGCTCTCTGCACTTACAGTGCTCTTCCTCGGTATTGCTTTCCAGGCAAATGCCATCGACAGACAATCACTTGCAAAGTATGCCGCTTCCCTTAAGGGAAAGAAAGGCGCGTCGCTGAAGACCGCCTTACAGCCTTTGTTGAAACCAAAGAAGACCCTTGCTTATGGCAAAGGCGAGGGCCATACATGGAGCGGGTTCTATCGGACCGACCGCAACCCGAAGACCAATGAGTGTTACAACCGCTACAGCTCGGAGAAGTTCTTTTTCACTTCTGACAATTCTGCCATCGACGGCATGAATATCGAGCATTCCTTCCCCAAGAGCTGGTGGGGTAAAACAAATAATGATGCCTATAAAGACCTGTACCATCTCTATCCGTCACCTTCCACGGGCAACTCTGATAAGAGCAACTACCCTATGGATGAGGTTACCAATGCTTCCATAGAGGAGGAGGGCTATGACAAGATAGGAACGGGCAAGAACGTCAATTCAAAGGCTTGGGAGCCCGGCGACCGTTTCAAAGGCGACTTCGCGCGCACATATATGTACATGGCCGTGGCCTATGGTGACCTTACCTTCGTCAAGACGGGTAAGATAACGATGAACAATGAAGACTACCCTGGTCTGAAGCCTTGGGCGTCGGCACTCTACCGGAAATGGAGTAAGGCCGACAGGGTGGACAGCTTGGAGCGCACGCGTAATGAGTCAGTGGCAAAGATTGAGGGAAACCGTAACCTCTTCATCGACTATCCTTATCTGGCCGAGTATGTATGGGGCGACAGTGTTGACGTGGCTTTCAATCCTGAGACATCCATCACTACGGCCTATGACGACGACAGGTATCTTCAGGGCGGCAGCATTTCTGACGACCCGAACACTCCTGATGAGCCGGTAGCCGAGGTGTATTATTTCTCACTTGCCGACCAGGTGGTCCCCGACAGCCTTTACCTTATCGTTGCCGACAACGGTGGCTCGCTGCTGGCTATGCAGATGCTGTCCGGAACAAAAACCTATGGCTATCCTGGAACGGTAGACGTGAAGATGGTCAACGACACCATCAGTCTGTCATCACTCGAAAACACCTTCAAGATTACCGCCGACGGTAAGATAGTTGATTCCAAAGGCCGTTATGTATGGCATGAAGGCTCATATAAGACTATCAGCATGACTGCGGGTGGAGACTCTAAGGGCTCGTGGACGATAACAAAGAATAGTGACGGCACGTTTAAGATAGCCTTCACCGACAACTACTATATCCAGTACTCCACGAAGTTTAAGTCGTACGGCTGTTACCCTGACGTCCAGGGCCTGATGCCAAAGCTATTCGTGCGCGTCAATAAGAACGTAACGCCGACGGCCATCGTGAGTGTTGTCGACAACGGTCTCCGTCAGCGTAACGGGAATATCTATACCGTCGAGGGACGCCTCGTGGGTAAGGACGCTTCTGTCCTGGCGCCGGGACTGTATATCCGCGACGGAAAGAAGTTTGTGGTGAGATAAAAGACCGGTAAAACTTTCGATAGTTTCACCCTGAATGTTATGAAATATACTTACACTTTGCAAATGTATTACATTTGCGTTGTAAGTGTACGGAAAATACAACGTAAATGTGGCCCTTTTACAAAAAAGTGTACGGAGAATACAACGTAAAAGGACTACATTTACAACTTGTTGACAGTCAATTTCTTACAGAGCTATTTTTGAAATATCACGAAATGAAAATAGTTTACATTATTTTCATTGTAATCCGCTCCTTATAACTACTCTGAGCCTGTGAGAAACTGCCTATGGCACAGGATGTTGTTCCACTTCTCCTTGGGGCGTAAACTCTGTAAATGGTTGACTCGTCACTGAAGTGATTTACTTCTTCTTCGTTTGTAACACCCGCTTGCAGGGTGCGGCCCTTGTGGCCGTCCGCCGTAAATTCGATTTTCCCTTGTGTCTGTCTGTTATATAAGATTATTATTTCCGTTGTTTGCGGAC
>ONDK01000064.1 GCA_900316565.1 uncultured Prevotella sp.
ATAGGACTAATGGCATATAGCTATATATAATGTACACACTACGTGTCTGAACCTCTCCGAGGCTCTGAGTTGACACTCTCCTTTCGATTTATCCCCCAGGCTGCACTCGCTTCGCTCGCTTAGCCTGGGGTTACTGAGAGTGTGCCTCTCCGAGGCACCGTGCGTAATCCCCCATCAGCTTATCTGGCTGCGCTCATTCTACGAGAACCTCTGTCTCCCAATGTAGGGGTGGGGGTATCCCACCCCTACATTGACGGAAGTCGCTTATATTCCTTCCTTATAACTCACGCTATAAAGTAACTTCAGAAACTTTTATTAATTTATTTCCTGAATTTAGCAAACTCATAGAATGCAGGGAGGGCACGGCCGCTGTGGTTATCGAACAGACCGCGGTTAAGGAAGTTGTTAGCTTGTGGCTGGGCACTCTGGTTCTCTTCCGGGAACCACCAGAAAAGACCTGTCACACGAGGATGGTAGTTGAGCATGGAGACGAGCTCCAGGGTGAACTCCGATTGTCCCTGACGGCTTATCGGGAAGAATTCAGAGTACTGATTTGGTTTAGCCCAAGGATCGTTCTCATGGGAGTAGTAGGCCGCTGTCTCCACAATCATTATCTCCTTGTCGGGGAAGTTGGACTCAAGGGAGTCGAGGACAACATTGAGGTGTGAGATGGTACCATGCCACATAGGATAATAGCTCAGTCCGATAATGTCGTAGTCGGCATGTCGATGACGCAGTTTGTCATAATAGCCGTATGTCGATGCCCAGTCCTGGGCGTGCTCCGTGTGGATGATAATCTTCGCCTTAGGACATATCTCACGGCAAGCCTTGGTGCCACTGGCGATGAACTGTGCCAGTGTGTCCCATCCCTCGTCCTTCAGCGGGTTCACCCTTCCGGTGGGCCAGAGCATACCAAACGTTATCTCGTTGCCCACCTGTATGAGGTCAGGCTGGATGCCCTCGCCTTTAAGCTGTAGAAGCGACCGACGGGTGAAGGCATAGACGGAGTCGGCAAGAGCCTGCCGTCCGGCTCTCTCCCATGCTTTCGGTGTGTACTGCTTGGCCGGGTCGGCCCATGTATCACTATAATGGAAGTCGAGCATAAGCTTCATCCCCGCGGCTTTCACCTGCTTACATAGCGGGATGATATAATTGATGTCCTGGCATACACCTTCTTTCTTTGCCGACTCAGGAGCGTTCTCTGGGTCCACAAAAAGACGGACACGGATGGCATTCCATCCGCCTTCGGTCTTGACGAAGTCCATGAACTGTACCTTTCTGCCACTGCTGTCACGGTATACTGTCCCGTCTTTCTCATAGTTGGGCAGCACGGAGATATCGCCACCGAGAAGGCGCTGTGCACTTGTGGTTATCGCTGTCAGGCACAGGGCCAACAATAAAATGATTTTCTTCATAAGTTATTATGTTTCCGATTTATAGAATAAAATGATTTGTGGTTGTTATGATTGCTGACTGTAGACTGTCTGAGGACTGAAGGCTACGGCCTTATGCTTGCCTTTCCGAGAAGATACCGTCTGACATCGGGCCAGGCATAATAGGGTGCGCCCTTCTTGCGGCACTCCTCAACGGACGGTGTGGGATAGCCGGGGATGGGAAGCGTCGCCTCCTCCTCGTTCAGGAGAGCTTTCACCAGTACAGGCTTATTCGACTTCGCATCCATTGGCTTATAGAAGACAAACTGCAGGTTGCAGCCCATGGGATAGATATGAGAGTTTATCCATCCATAGGCTTCAAGGCTGTCGACATTAGAGGTCTCAAGGCCATAGCCGTCGACGTTGAGAAGACATACCAGTGGCAGCACCACCGACTCATGTCCAAAGCGCATCGTGGCACTCCTGTGTGGGAGTTGCAGGCAAGAGTCGGCTTTCTCCACTATGTCTCTGACAAGGAAACGCTGTGCCGTCGGCATTAGTCCGTGGCTTACGGCAGAGGCGCCATAGTTCAGATACCACCATATGTTTGTCTGCTGCCACAGGTGGTATAGCTCGTCGGTGGTGAAGAGGCGGTAGAGGTTTGTCGTCGCGCCTATGTCGGAATTCTGGGCTATGGTGGCAAGGTGGAAGATGTCGGCGGCAAGCTGGTCGCACTGGCTTATGGTGTCGGCATATTCGCTTGAGCTGAACAGACGGTGCATGAGAGGCCGGTTGTCGACGTGGCCCTTCACCCAGCCGTCATAGACTTGCCTGACGGCAGGCTCACGGCGCAGGCGGGCAACAAGAGTGTCCTTGTGATTGTTCATGTAGTACATGTCATGCTGTGAAGCATCGCACGTTATCTTTAGCGATGGGTTATGGCGCACCAGCTCCTGCATCTCGTTCTCCATGGAGAGTATACACCGTATGACATCCGTTGAACGGGCGTCGATGGTCGCGGCTGTGTCGCGGAATATCTCTGGGAAACGCTCTGACATTCTCCGCGCTATCATCTGGTGCTGAACGGCTCCGAGACGCGTGAGCTCGCCATAGCGGTCCTTTGCCTCGGCTGCCATCTGACGTGCTGCGTCAAGGGCATAACGGCCGTCAGCTGTAAGGATGCCGAGCGAGTCGGCATGGGCAAGGATACTAATGGGACGGCTGTATTGTTTGGGATTAATGAGATAGCGTGACCCGTGCCGTCCGTAGTGTGAGAAGTAGAACGGCACATACCCCTTGGGAGCAGGTGTCAGCGTGCCCTTCGGTGAGGGATAGGCAAGGTAGTTGCTTGCTGATACAAGCGGATTGGCAGCAATAGCGTCCCTGAAGGACTGCGCTATGGCTGCGTTCACAGTCAATAACAGTGATAAAAGGAAAAAAAGATGTCTCATTTTTCTGATAATGTTCTAATCGGTTGGCAAAGATATGACTTTTTTCACACATAATAAAGCGAATTATATTAAAGAAAGTTGGAAACTTGCTTAAATAATTGAAAATATGTACCTTTGCACTCTTGCACTCCATTTTGAACTAATTAAAGAAATGAAGAAACTATACATAGAGACATACGGCTGCCAGATGAACGTGGCCGATTCAGAGGTTGTGGCCAGCATCATGCAAATGGCAGGCTATGAACCCACCGACAATGAGGAGGACGCCGACGCGGTGTTCCTTAACACATGTTCTGTCCGTGAGAATGCGGAGAACAAGATTTACCATCGTTTGGACCAGCTGTTTGCCAAGAAGAACCATAACGCAAGACTGAAAAGGCACGGCTCTGACAGCAACGGGGCAGAAGCTGAGAACAAGGGTGTCCCGGAAAGTGGACAGAAGGACAGCAAGGGCAGCGCGCGTCCTTTCCTTGGTGTCCTCGGATGTATGGCTGAACGCGTCAAGGACGACCTCATCAAGAACCATCATGCCGACCTGGTGTGCGGTCCTGACGCTTACCTCAGTCTGCCGGAGATGATAGCGCAGGTGGAGAACGGCGTCCCGGCCATGGACGTGGTACTCTCCAAGACGGAGACCTACCGCAATATCATCCCAACACGTATCGGTGGTAACAGAGTGAGCGGCTTCGTCAGCATCATGCGCGGTTGCAACAACTTCTGCCACTACTGTATAGTGCCGTTCACACGTGGCAGAGAACGCTCACGCGACGTGGAGAGTATCCTCGCCGAAGTCCGTGACCTCCACGACAAAGGCTATAAGGAGGTGACGCTCCTGGGACAGAATGTCAATTCATACGGGCTACTCCCTAATGGCACAAGACCGGAAAATGGGGTTATCATAGAGGAGGAAAACGGCCAGGAACTGCATGTATGCTCCTTCGCTGAACTGCTCAGGAGAGTGGCAAGGGCCGTCCCCGACATGCGGGTGCGCTTCACCACGTCCAATCCTGAGGATATGTCGGAGGATATCCTCCACGCCATCGCTGAGGAGCCTAACCTCTGTCATCACATTCATTTCCCGGCACAGAGCGGAAGCGATAAGGTCCTTCACGACATGAACAGGAAATATACACGTGAGGACTATCTCAAGAAGATTGATGCCATAAGACGGATAATTCCTGACTGTGGCATTACTACCGACATCTTTGTCGGATACCACGATGAGACGGAGGACGACTTCGAGCAGACTATGTCGCTGGTCCGTGAGGTGAAATACGACTCTGCCTTCATGTTCAAGTACTCGGAGCGTCCCGGAACCTATGCTGCCAAGCACCTGCCAGACAATGTCCCGGAGGAAGAGAAAATCTGCCGGCTCAACAAGCTCATCCATCTGCAGAACGAGATATCGGCCGAACAGAACAAGAAGGATGAAGGCAAGGAGTTCGACGTGCTCTTAGAGCGCTATGCCAAGCGTAATTTCAACCAGCTGATGGGCAGGACAGGACAGAACAAGGCGGTAATCATCGAGAAGGGTAAGCACCATATCGGGGAGACCGTTCGCGTGCGCATCACCGGTTCTACCAGTGCCACACTCTTCGGTGAGGTCATCTGACAGCCTCGGAAAGTCTTACGGACATTAAAGTGAGGTTGTCCGGGACAATAAATGAACACTGACAAACAAAAAACTGATAACTACCCTACCCTTTCTCATGGTCCCCGACACACCGTCGGTCAATGAGGAAGACAGCAGGAGAACGCAATCATGAAAGAATTCATGCAAGTCCTGCGGCGCTTTGTGCCGCCTTATAAGAAGTATATCGTGCTGACAGTGATATTCAATCTGCTGTCGGCAATACTCAACATTTT
Source organism: uncultured Prevotella sp. (assembly GCA_900316565.1). GTDB lineage: Bacteria > Bacteroidota > Bacteroidia > Bacteroidales > Bacteroidaceae > Prevotella. The sequence goes on from ONDK01000064.1 coordinate 4,691, forward strand.
CTCTTTTGCGACGCTCATCCCTATCTTGCAGATTCTCTTCAAGACCGATGGCGGCATAAGAGCCACTTCACTGATGGCATGGGATTGGGAACATGCTAAGGATGTACTGTCAAACAATGCCAACTACTACGTCCAGGAGCTTATCGACTATGCAGGAGCGTCAAACACACTGCTGATAATAGGCCTCTTCCTTGCCGTTGCCACACTGCTGAAGACGGGAGCCTACTTCCTCAGTGCTGCCTCGCTGATACCTGTCCGCACGGGTGTCGTCCGCGACATACGCAACCAGCTGTACAGGAAGATTAACTCCCTGCACCTCGGCTTCTTCTCCGAAGAGAGGAAGGGCGACATCATTGCCAGGATGACTGGCGACGTGCAGGAAATAGACAACTCCATAATGTCATCCTTGGAGATGCTCTTCAAGAACCCGATACTCATCCTCATCTACTTCGCTACACTTATCTTTGTGTCATGGCAGCTGACATTGTTCACCATTCTCTTCGTACCACTTTTCGGCTGGTTCATGGGATTTGTGGGCCGTAAGCTCAAAGCACAGTCCATGAGAGCACAGTCGTTGTGGAGCGATACGATGAGTCAGGTGGAGGAGACGTTGGGAGGTCTGAGAATCATCAAGGCCTTCACCGCTGAGGAAAAGATGAACTCCCGTTTCGACAATATAAACACGGAGTACCGCAACGACCTCAGCCGCGTCAACATAAGGCAGGCCATGGCCCACCCTATGAGTGAGTTTCTTGGCACAGTGATGATAATCATCGTGCTGTGGTTCGGAGGAACGCTCGTCCTTCGCGACAATCCCGTCATCACCGGTCCTACATTTATTTATTACCTGGTGATACTCTACAGCATCATAAACCCCCTCAAGGACTTCTCTAAGGCCAGTTACAACATCCCCAAGGGACTTGCCTCCATGGAGCGTGTCGACAAGATACTGCAGGCTGAGACGGAGATAAAGGAGAGGGAAAATCCTGTTCATATCAACAGTTTCGAGCATCAGATAGAGTTCCGCAACGTTTCCTTCGCCTACAATGACGGCAAGAACGACAACGGAGAGCCACACTGGGTGCTGAGGGACATAAACCTCACCATTCCGAAGGGCAAGACCATAGCGCTCGTAGGACAGAGCGGCGGTGGAAAATCGACCCTTGTGGACCTCATCCCGCGTTACTATGACATCCAGAAAGGCGAAATACTCATCGACGGGATAAACGTCCGCGACCTGGCCATACACGATTTGCGCTCACTTATCGGCAATGTGAACCAGGAGGCCATACTCTTCAACGACACCTTCTACAACAATATAACCTTCGGTGTGGAGAATGCCACAAAAGAAGACGTCATCAAGGCTGCGAAGATTGCTAATGCCTACGACTTTATCATGGAGTCAGAGAAAGGATTCGATACCAACATCGGCGACCGTGGTGGCCGCTTATCAGGTGGACAGCGTCAACGTATCAGCATAGCACGCGCAATACTGAAGAACCCTCCTATCCTTATCCTCGACGAGGCTACATCAGCTCTTGACACGGAGAGCGAGCGTCTCGTGCAGGATGCTCTCTACAAACTGATGAAAACGCGTACCACCGTGGCCATAGCGCACCGTCTCTCCACAATTCGCAACGCCGATGAGATATGCGTTCTCCATGAAGGACGCATCGTGGAACGGGGTACACACGATAAGCTCATAGCCCTCGGAGGATATTACAAGAAGCTGCATGACATGCAACAGTAAGCAAACAAAAATAAAGCCGGACCACACTCATGGTCCGGCTTTTTTATTTTATAATTATAAATAATACTCCTAAGATCAACTGTACCTTATTTTTCAGAGACCATGGACTAATTTCCCGGATATGCTTTATTAATCATTTCATCCAGTTCCTCCGGTCCTTTATTGTATGCATTGATAAATTTCTCCAGTGACTTCACTTTTCCTGTCAACTCACGGTTAGCTATATAGTAGTTGAGCATATCTATGAAGGCATCGTGATACATGTCAGGAGAGAAGGTGGAATCCTCATTCTCAATGCTATACTTTATTATTGCTGCCATATAGGCAACGGCATATCCCTTGGTCTTATCGTTTGTCAGAAGCTCTGTCTCCACCTTGCCAAGACCACAGTTGACATCCTTTGTCGATGCCAGCCACGACATTATATACTTAGCGCATTTATCAATATTATCGTTGCTAAGGTAATGGTTAAGAAAGAAGTCAGCACATCTGTAGGCCTCATAGCTGTACTTATGGCATTCCTCCGCCGTACTGAAGTCGCGACTGTCCACATCCGGCAGGTCCACCTGACCATCCTCAACCTCACGCTGCAGCTTGTCGATGTCGGCATTCACCGCATCAGCCTTCTTGTCTTCACCAGCAGCGGAATAATACTTTGCCAGATATGTCAGCTCATTGATATAATCATCCGAGTGCTTTCCGTTCAACTTCTCCGAGATGTTCAGCGTCTTTATCTGATAGACGATGGCATCCTGATATTTCTTTGTGTTGTAATAACCCTCACCAATATGAGAATATATGGCCTGCATATCCTGCGTCACCGCCTTATCAGGATACTGACTGTATACATCCAAAGCTGCCAGTGACCTCTGAAGGCCCTTTTCATACTGACGGTCGGAAAGATAATAGAATCCTGCATTATCAAGAAGATTAGCATATGTGATGTCTTTTGTCATCCTCTTGGCCCGCAAACGATCAGCACCTTTGTCGGCAGCCAGCCCAGCCTTCTCGTACCTGTTCAGACGAGAATAGCACCTTCCTAAGGCCAGCTGTATCCCTGCATAGAGTGAGTCTGGATTAACCTCGGTAACTGTATCGCAACTCTGAGCCAACTTCTCACCCATCTCGGCTGCAGTGGAATATTTCTTATCCGAATAAGCGGAAAGGAAATCAGATAACAACTGCATGAACGGAGACAACTGCTGGTCAGTATCCTGAGCCGGACTGACAGTAAACATAAACAAGGCAATCACTGCCAAGAATACTCTTTTCATCATAATGGTTTCTAGATTTATGGATTCAACGATTACATTGCCACAAAGATAGACTAAATAATCCGACTTTGCAAACAAAACAATAGAATAATTTGAAACATCTTTTAAAAAATCATTACAATACTCATTATATATTATGTACTTATATATTATAAAGAAAACTTACTGATTTATATCAAATAGGTTGATAATAGTCAAAAATAAAGGCTGTTTGCGCACACAGTCTTATAAAAGTTTTGGTTGTATAGGAAATCGCCGTACCTTTGCACCAGACAAAAGAGAAATATACTTTGGTAAAATAAAGTTACTTTGGTTTAAAAACAGCCGCAAGGCTGAGATGTTTAACTTAAGAAAGAAAGGACAACGAAATGAAAAAGATTTTATTGACAATGGTAGCGCTGCTGAGCATGACTACAGCAGTATTCGCAGAGGGAGAGAACAACGAGGCTGCTGAAGCAGCAAAGTATGAGATAAATTTCAACATTGGTCAGCTCAGCAAGGCACTGGATCTCAGCTACGACCAGACAAGTGCAGTTACCGACATCACAAAGATGTTTGCTTCTGACATGACAAACGCTGCTGCAGCAAGCGGAAACGAGCGCGCTGAACTCCGTAAGAAGGCCATCAACCGCGACCTGGCTTACATGCGCACAGTACTCGACAAAGAGCAGTATCACAAGTACCTGCTGCTGCTGAACACCACGATGAACAACCGTGGACTGAACAAGTAAGACATCACTCCCCTACCCCACTTTAGGAGTATACGGAACATCCGACCATCGGCCGGTTTCCAGTAGGAGAAAAACAATATAAAGGCGTGCCTTTAGCGATTTCCGCTTCAGGCACGCCTTTTTTGTTTCCAAATACCATCTATTACCAATACTTATATCACTGAACTACAACCATTAACCGTAAAACCACAACTTTTAGGTATTGCGCACGGGAGATTTATTCCATAACTTTGCATCCGATAAGGGAAAATGTCCTGCCCATGAAGTAAAAAGCAAAGAGACAAGGACATATATTTCCTTTCGCCGACAAGCAAAGAAACAATATTGGTAAACTTAAAATAAAAGAAACAGACAATGAAAAAGACTATTGTTGTATTCGGTTCATCAACCGGTACATGTGAGGAGATAGCAAACAGCATAGCAGAGAAACTCGGTGCGGAGGCAATCAACGTCACCGACTTCACCGCAGACACCATAGCGGAGAACGACAACCTCATCCTTGGCACATCGACATGGGGTGCCGGTGAACTACAGGACGACTGGTATGACGGTGTAGAAGTACTGAAGAAATCTGATCTCAGCAAAAAGACCGTGGCACTGTTCGGCTGTGGCGACTCAGAAAGCTATTCAGATACGTTCTGCGGAGGAATGAAGGAACTCTATGATGCCTGCCAGGGCGCCAACATCCTTTCGGGTGTCCCGACGAACGGATATACCTATGACGACTCGGAGGCTGTCGTTGACGGGAAGTTCGTAGGACTGGCCATCGACAATGTCAACGAGGAGGAAAAGACCGAAGAGCGCCTCAATGCATGGATTGACACTATAAAGCCGGCATTGTAGGCTTGTAGCCGTCTGAAGAAGTTCTCATGATAAAAGACTCATCGATTAACCATTGTGCTCACAGAGGACTTCAAAAGGGGCTGAGAATGGAAATATTAAAGTGAATCTTGTTCGCTAAATAAATTCATAATGTTTTTGTATAAGGTATAAGGGCTGTCGTGAGACAGCCCTTTTATTTTATATAGAGTGTCCTATTTGTTGTACTCACTTTTTAAACACCATATCATATTATTTATTCTTTTATTTTTAAAGAAGAAAATAAAATGATAGTAATGATGTGCCGTGGATATGTGCAAAACTTTTTTACTATTTCCTTGGCTAATTTCTTATAAACATCAGGTAATGCGTTGTTAACACTGTATGTTAATTCTTATTTCTTGATTTTCAGATAGTAATGTTAGTTTTCCACAATTTGTTATAATGGTGCATAATTAATAAGTTTATAACTTTTGTCGGTGGAAAACCGTGGAAAACGTGTGTGGATAGCAGTGATAAACCAGTGGATATCCCCTACCCCATTTCCGGCTATCCATATACTGTGGATAACATATTTGTTTTCCACGCGTTATCCACACATTATCCACAGTCTTTGTGGATAACTGTGAATAACGTATTTCAATATGTGGACTTCGAAGTGATAATAAAAATGAAGTGTAATATTACTTTGAAGAAAAAAAACGCCAAGTCATACATCAGCATTCATAAGAGGCAGCTTCTGTTTGACTTGGCGTTGATATTGTAGTGCGAGAGTGTATAACCGACTTACTTATTAGGGTGTCCAGTTAGATGTTCCGAAAAACAGAGGCTGAAATCACCCGTTGAGTTGTTAATATAGTGCTCTGATATTTAACGTTTTAAGTAACGA
>ONDK01000039.1 GCA_900316565.1 uncultured Prevotella sp.
AGGTTCAGACACGTAGTGTGTACATACATAAAGCTATCACCATTAGTCCTATAAGCCAACCATTAGGATATAATGATGAACACTACGCGTATGTGCCTCTCCGAGGCACTGAGTAAGGTTCCCGCCACCTACCTACCCCAGGCTGCACTCGCTTCGCTCGCTTAGCCTGGGGTTACTGAGAGCCAGCCTCTCCGAGGCTGTGTGGTATCCATTCAACGCGTGGTGTCGGGCGGCTGCAGGGCGCGGCCCTCGTGGCCGTCCGCAAACATCTTCTTATTTAAATTATTACGGACGGCCCCTAACCCTACCTAGCCGCACCCTGCAAGCGGATTGCATTCGCTTGTACTTCCTCTTCAAGGCTGTGAGGATCCTTTTTTTTGTTTTCGTCTGTATAGAGCAAGAGGCGCTGAGTCGGCACTGCCAATTCCTCTAATGTTAATGTTATCAAAAGATGTGGCTTTTAGAGGATATTTCTTGCCATTCTGTCTATTTTTCCTTATTTTTGCAAACGACAAGAACAGTCTACTATACAAAAACTTGCCGTAAGGAAACAATAATTCCGTAAAAGGAACATAACCACGAAAATTATAAACTCAAAACTAACATGAAACTAAAACAAACTGCAATTCTTTTGTTGTTGGCTTGCGGCCTGTCGTTGCCAGCAAGTGCAGCAGGACAGGATGGTTATTCATCTTATTACACGAACATGCCCGTGCAGATAGCACAAGCCTCAGCACCATCGATACCCGACTACCGTGTCAGCGTCAAGGACTTCGGTGCCAAGGGTGACGGAGCGACACTAGACACAGAGGCCTTCACAAAGGCTATTGCCGCCGTAGACGCCAAGGGCGGCGGACATATTGACGTTCCGGCAGGCGTATATCTGTTGGGGCCCATAGAGCTGAAGAGCCATACCGACCTGCATCTGTCGCAGAACGCTACACTCTACTTCTCGCCGGATGCCAGTCTGTACGTACAGAAGGAAGGCGCCAAGAGCACCCGAGGGCGCGTCCGTTCAGCAATCTCTGCCGAGCAGTGCACAGACATCTCCATTACTGGAGGAGGCCTTATCGACGGCATGGGCAACTACTGGAGACCGGTGAAACGGTCTAAGCAGAGCGACGAGGAATGGAAGAATTACGTCAAGCAGGGCGGAACGGTAACCAAGGACGGCAACTTCTTCTTCCCGAAGGCTCCGGAAGGGATGAAATATGACGCACTGGAGAAACTGCGCAACGACCTTATCCGTATATACCGTTGCAAGAATGTGCTTCTGCAAGGCGTAACATTCCAGAACTCCCCGCGCTTCCATGTGCACCCTTACTACTGTGAGAATGTCATCATGGACGGAATAGTGGTACGCAGTCCATGGAACGCGCAGAACGCGGACGGCATAGACCTCACGAACTGTCGTCAGGTGCTTATAGTAAACACCACCGTCGACACCGGTGATGACGGTATCTGCATGAAAGGCGGACAGGGAGCTTCGGGTAAGGAGGCCGGTCCGGTGAGCGACGTGCTGATAAAGAACTGCCGCGTCTACCACGCACACGGCGGCTTTACCATAGGCAGCGACTGCTCAGGGGGCATGAAGAATATCGTGGTACGCAACTGCACATACAACGGAACAGACGTAGGCCTTCGCTTCAAGAGCGGCATGGACCGTGGTGGAAAGACGGAGAACGTATTCTGCGACAGTATATACATGTCGAACATCAGGGGTGAGGCCATCATCTTTGAGAACACCTACGTGAACAAGGACGTGAAGTTTATGATGGGCAACGGCACAGACATAGACAGCACAAAGATATTCCTTCCCGACTTCACCGATGTCCATATAAGCAATGTCGTCTGCCGCGGTGCGGAGACGGGTATCCTGCTGCGCGGAATACCACAAGCCTTCATCCATGACATCACCTTCAAGAACGTTACCATCAGTGAGGCACGCAAGCCTTATTCTTCGGAATATGCCAAGGGTATCGTCCTCGACAACGTGAAGGTCAACGGCGAGGAGCCGAAGCTCTAAAAAATATGTAGGATTAGGAATATCCTAAAACAAAAAAAAACTTGGTGCGATACTCACTTTCGTGAATATCGCACCAAGTTTTTTTATTTCTAATAAGTTACTTGTTCTGCGCGTCGATTTCCTTAATCTTCTGCCGTGTCTCCTCAAGTTCATCCTTAAGTTTCTGGATACGGCGGTTCATCTCCTCGATAAGGCTGTTGCCCTTCTTGCTGCTCACATTGAGGAAACCGAGGTTGTTCTCATACGTTGTGATGTCGTTCTTAAGGCGGTCATACTGACGCATAAGACGTCCGCGCTCGTTATCCAGAGCATTGGCACCGCGTTCTGCGACATTCTTAAGGTTGTTGCGGAAGTTGTCCATACGGCGGCGGGCCGCATTGACATGCAACTCCTTGTATATGCGGTCGAGGACTGCGTGATACTCCTCGTACACCTTGTCCTTCTCCTTATAAGGAACGTGTCCCACCTTATTGAACTCTTCTGTCAGAGCCTGCACTTTCTGCTGCACATCATCACCGGCCTCAGAGAGCAAAGCCTTAAGCTTTTCGATGATGTCCTTCTTCTTCTCAAGGTTCTCATGCTCAGCATTTCGTGTCCCGGCGTTGGCCGCATTACGTGCATCGAAGAAGTGGTTGCAAGCTTGCTGGAAGTCAGCCCAAAGCTTGTCGCCGAGCTTGTGAGGAACCATGCCGATAGTCTTCCATTCTTTCTGAAGAGCAATAAGCTTGTCGGAAGTGGAACGCCAGTCGGTAGAATCCATCAAGGCCTGTGCCTTCTCTACAAGAGCCTTCTTCTTCTCGGCGTTCTCCGCAAACTGAGCCTTCATCTTCTTGAAGAACTCTCCCTTACGTGTGAAGAAATCATCACACGCCGCACGGAAGCGCTCGAATATCTTTACATTCATCTTCTGAGGAGCGAAGCCAATGGTCTTCCACTCCTTCTGAATGTCAATAATCTGCTGTGTGTGCTTGTCCCAGTCGGCCGTTCCCTTGTTTTCCTCCTTTGCCACGGCCTCAACTCTCTCACAGAGCTCGGTCTTTCTGCGGAGGTTATCCTCTTCCTTGGCGCGAAGCTCATCGAAATGCTGCTGGTGTTTCTTGTTGATAACAGTGCTGGCAGCCTTAAAGCGTGCCCATATCTGCTCGCGAAGGTCCTTGGCCACCGGTCCTATCTCACGGTACTGCTGGTGAAGGTCCTGCAACTGATGGAATGCGCTGATGACATCCGGCTCGTCGGCGAGTTTCTCCGCAGCCTCACAAAGCTTGGTCTTGGCCTCCAGGTTCTTCTTGAAGTCGTACTCACGGGCCTCGCGGTTTAGGTTAAGCATATCGTAGAACTGCTCCACATGAAGCTGATAGTTGTGCCAGAGCTCGTTCGACTTATCGGCAGGAACAGCCTTAATGTTCTTCCACTCCTGCTGGAGAGCCTTGAAGTCATTGTACGACTTGTTGGCCTCTTCCGGAGAGACGGACATAGCCTTTATCTTCTCAATGATGTCCTCCTTGCGCTTCAGGTTCTCCTGCTTTTCCTCCTCAATCTCGGCGAGAGCTTTCTGGCGTTTCTCCTTGATGACACCCATCTCGGCCTTGAACACCTCCTCGTCCTCATCAGGAACGATCTGGTATTTCTCCGGGTCTCCACCAGCCTCAAGATATTCCTTCTGCTGCTTCTCGCGTTCTGCGAAATGGAGCTTGTAGAATGTAGTCTTCAGATGGTCTATCTCTGCCTTCACCGGTGTCTCGTCGCTACTGACGATTTCCTTCAGGCGTTCTATGACTTCCTTTTTGCTGTTGTAAACCTTCTTGGAGAGGTCCTCTTCCGGTCCATCAGCCTGAGTCTCAGCTGTTGTCTGAGCCTTTACGGCATCATTATCATCAGCCTCGTGAGCCTCGGCAGTCTGCTGTTCCGGTTCGTTTTCTGGGGTTGTTACAGAAGACGGGGCATTGGAAACAGCTTCTTCCTGCTGCTTCTCCTCCTCAATCCCCTTGTTGAGAGTGTTGTCTTGAGAGTCCATCATTTACTGTTTAGTTTATGATATGGTTTCACTTGCGCCAACATGTTTTGTCAATGTACGGTGCGAATTTCTTATAAATAATTTGCAAACTTAATGAAAAAGTTTGTTATCACCTAATTTTTGCCTTGTTTTTTTACTTATTGCTGCTAAATAAGACGTTTACAGCGCAACAAAAGCCACGAAGCCACCGAAACAAAGATACTTATCACGAGTGCTATAGGGAAGCCCCATGGGTTTGTCTCCATTCCGTTGATGAGGTTCATTCCGAAGAGAGAGGCAATGAGCGTGGGGAACATCATGATAATAGACACCGAGGTGAGCGTACGCATCACGGTATTCATATTGTTGTTGATGATGCTTGAGTAGGTATCCATCGTCGACTCAAGGATGTCAGAGTAAATGCTTGTGGTCTCACGGGCCTGGTTCATCTCGATGGTAACATCCTCGATAAGGTCCGTGTCGAGCTCATCGACCTGGAGCTTGAACTTCAGCTTCTGCAGGAGGTTTTCGTTACCACGTATGGACGTGATGAAATATGTCAGTGAGTCCTGCAGGCGCGAGAGTCCTATAAGGCTCTCATTGTTCACTTCCTTATCAAGATTGCGCTTTGCTTTTTCTATAAGAGTGTTTATCTGCTTCAGACGTTTCAGATACCATACGGCGGAGGAGAGGAACAGTCTGAAAATCATATCTACATAGTCAGTAAATCCCTCACCGCGTTTCTGCTGGTAGCTTACGAAGTCTATCATCATGTTTGTCTCGAAGTTGCACACCGTAATGGTAACGTCGCGCTTATGGATAATACCCAACGGTACCGTGGTATAGGGTGTTCTGGAGCGTATCTCCTTCACATAAGGGATACGTAAGATGATAAGCATCCATCCATCGTCATACTCGTAACGCGCGCGCTCATCGGTATCGGCGATGTCGCTGAGGAAATAATCCGGGATATGATAGGTATCCTCGAGTTCCTGCTGCTCGGCCTCCGTAGGACATGTGACCTGTATCCAGCAGTTAGGCTGCCACTCTTTGATGGCATTTAAGCTTCCGCTTATATTCCAAAAAGTCTTCATTGTGCTAATCTCCAATGTTTAGGCAAACATCATCTTCAGTGGGGACTAGCCTTCGTAAAGGTAATCCTCACGCTAAAAATTAAAGTTTGCCGCGTGATAATCGTCCATTTGCCTTATAGAAATTTGGTTTAACGACTGCAAAGGTACTACAAAATTTAAAAGTATAAAAGCAAAAAAGTAAAAAATATCAGCCTTCAGGGATTAAAAAGTTATTACAATGCAGTAAAGGATAGGCGTGGTCATGGTGCCAATGTCCTTTCCCTTTACTGCAGATGCCGGCGAGCAACAAAAGAGCCGCCGGACATCACGGTCATAAGACCATGTTTCTCCGGCGGCTCCTACTGTATATCTTACAAATAAAATCAAGCCATTACTTCTCCGGAACCTGCTCCAGAACGGCCGTAAGGAGGTTCCAGAACGGCTCTGCCGTTGCTATCTCAAAGCGCTCGTTGGCGGTATGCGGACTACGGAGCGTAGGACCGAGGGACACAACGTCGAGGTTAGGATACTTGCCAAGTATCACCGAGCACTCCAATCCGGCATGGTCGACGACCACCGTGGCGTCCTTTCCGTTCTGCTCCTTATAGACCTTCTTAAGAAGAGCCAGCAGCTCACTGTCCGGATTTGGATCCCAGCCACCGTAGCTGCCGCTGAACTCCGTCTTCATCCCTGCCATATTGAAGCAGCTCTCAAGCTGTTCGGCGACATACATTTTCATATCCTCGCGGCTGGAACGCACCAATATCTTGAACGAAGCCTCACCGCCTCCGATCTTTATGATGGCAAGGTTTGAGGATGTCTCCACGACGTTAGGCTTCACAGGTATCATTCTCACCACGCCATTATGGCACGCATAGATGGCGTCGATGAGGTTGTCCTGTATCTCCTGCGGTACGAGTGCGGCAGGTTTCTCGGCATCCTCAACGAAGAACTCCACGTCGTGCTCAATGGTCTTGAACTCATCCTCGATGGCCAGGCGCTGTTCCTCAACCATCTTCTTCAGCGGCTCCACCTGGCACTTCGGCAAAGCGAGGACCACCTCAGCCTTGAACGGGATGGCGTTGCGCATGTTTCCGCCGTCCCACGCTGCCAGGCGTGCTCCGAGTTGTGCCACAGCCTTACGAACCAGACGAACCATTTCCTTGTTGGCATTAGCCCGTCCCTCATTAATCTCCAGTCCGGAGTGCCCACCGCGGAGACCTTTCAGTGTGATATGAACTGCTGTTTCCTGGTCGTTCTCCACCTCTTTATATTTCATCGTGGCTGTTACGTCGATGCCACCGGCAGAGCCAATGGTGAAGTTTCCCCATGTCTCAGAGTCGAGGTTTAGGTAGAGGTCGCTCTGGAGCTCGCCTTCCGGCAGTTCGTTGGCACCGTACATTCCTGTCTCCTCGTCGCGTGTGATGAGAGCCTCTACAGGTCCATGCTTCAGTTCTTTGTCTTCCATGATACCCATGATGGCTGCCACGCCGATACCATCGTCGGAGCCCAGGGTCGTTCCCTTGGCGTGGACCCATCCATCCTCTATATATGTCTCTATCGGGTCGGTCTCAAAGTTATGCTTACTGTCCGGAGCCTTCTGCGGAACCATGTCCATATGGGCCTGAAGGAGCATTCCCTTCCTGTTCTCATAACCCGGTGTTGCGGGCTTGCGCATGACAATATTGCCTCCGGCATCCTTGAAGGCTTCTACGCCCACACGCTTTGCGAAGTCGAGCAGGAACTGTTGTACTTTCTCCAGGTGACCTGAAGGACGCGGCACTTGTGTCAGTGCATCGAAGTTGCGCCATATCTGCGCAGGCTTAAGATTTGCTATCTCACTCATAATGTCTGTCTGTAGTGTATTAGTTTTATATTTTGTGTGTTGCAAAGATACGCTAATTCTAATACAAAACAAAATAAAACGATGGTTATTTTCGTAAATTGTGGAGTCGAAATCCTCGCTTTCAATAAACCACGGAAATTAATGGATTAGAGCAGAAGAACAGCCTTTTCCACGTTACCACCACGCATTGATCCCGAGTTTTACTTTGTTTTTACGCTATTGCTTGTGAAAATAAAGATATGAGCAGGACATTGCACTCTCTTCTTCCCCGAACTGTTTATCTCTGTATTCAACATCCCCTCCATTCGGAGGGGCTTGGGGAGGCTTTTCTTTCTATTCCTTCACCTTATCACACAGTTCCCGTATCGACTTAAAGAGGAGGTTCGGATGCTCAGCGAGCAAAGCCTCATCGGGCAGTGGTCCTGAGTTGACAGCAATGGTGAAGCACCCGGCAGCGACACCGGCTCGCACACCCAGCGGCGCATTCTCTATTACGATGCCTTCCTCCGGCTTTACACCGCCACATTTCTTCAGTCCCATGAGATAAGGGTCAGGGTTTGGTTTCCCACGTTTCACGTCGTAGGCCGTGACGATATGCTCGTCGTCGATGAACTCCCCGAAATCGTCTACCAGCCGTCGGAACAAAGGCCGCTGACCACTGCCTGTGACGATACAGATCTGCAGTCCGTCAGCTTTAATCTTCCGCATCAGGTCCTTCACACCGTCAAATATCTCAGCAGTAGGAAGCTCGTGGAAATAGCGTGTCTTAACATCGTAAATCTCCTGCGCCTGTTCCTCGGTAAGGTCCTTGCCGAGCTGCTTCTTGGCATAGACGCGGATGGTGTCGACGCCCCGTGCACCCTCTGTTGCATAGCTGTCTTCGGGTGTGAAATGGATACCAAACTCTTTCATCGCCCTGACCCATGCCACGGCATGGTTCGGCATGCTGTTGTAGAGCACTCCATCCATATCGAAAAGGACACACTTGAACTTCTCTCCCAGCCCCTTCAAAGAGCCCACCTCGTTTTTATCCAAAATACTTGTCATTAGTTTTCACAAAACAAATATCCACAATCATCCCCTTGGGTAAAGCAAAAGGACGATTGTGGATATATCTATTATATATTTCAGTTATTCAAAGACCAGCCCTCTCTCCGGGGCAAGTCCTTATTCCTTAGCCAGACGCTCCTGGATAGCCTTGCTTTCAGCCTCGTAACCCGGCTTGTTGAGCAGAGCGAACATATTCTTCTTGTAAGCCTCCACACCAGGCTGGTTGAATGGGTTGACACCCTCGATGTTACCGGAGATGCCGCAAGCCTTCTCGAAGAAGTAGATAAGCTGACCGAGATAGTACTCGTTGAGTTTAGGCATGGTGATGCGGATGTTTGGAACACCGCCATCAACATGTGCCAGACGTGTGCCGAGCTCAGCCATCTTGTTGACCTCATCTACGCGCTTGCCAGCGAGGAAGTTCAGTCCGTCTAGGTTCTCCTCATCGTATGGGAAGTCGAGCTCGCGGTTTGGAGTCTCCACAGAGATGACGGTCTCGAAGATAGAACGCTCACCCTGCTGTATCCACTGACCCATAGAGTGCAGGTCGGTAGTGAAGTCGCAGGCTGCAGGGAAGATACCCTTGTGGTCCTTACCCTCGCTCTCGCCGTAGAGCTGCTTCCACCATTCAGCCATGAAGTGGAGCTTCGGCTGGAAGTTGGCTACAATCTCTATCTTCTTTCCTGCCTGAGTGTACAGAGCCTGGCGTACGGCAGCATACTTTGCAGAGATATTCTCAGAGAACGGAACGTCGTTGGCGACGGCCTTCTCCATGTCGGCAGCACCCTGAACGAGCTGCTTGATATCAAAACCTGCCACTGCTATAGGAAGCAGGCCTACCGGAGTAAGCACTGAGAAACGGCCACCCACGTTGTCAGGAATGACGAAGGTCTTATAGCCTTCCTTGTCGGCTGCCGCACGGGCAGCACCCTTATGGGCGTCGGTAACGGCTACGATGACATCCTTAGCCTCAGCCTTACCACGCTGAGCCTCGCACTGCTTCTTAAGAAGGCGGAATGTAAGGGCTGTCTCTGTTGTCGTACCCGACTTTGATATGTTGATGACTCCGAACTTCTTGTCCTTCAGATATTCAGTAAGTTCAGAGAGATAATCCTCGCCTATATTGTTTCCTGCGAAGGTTATGATAGGGTTCTTCTTATCCTGTACGAGCCATGCGAAGCTATTGCCGAGTGCTTCGATGACGGCACGCGCACCAAGGTAGGAGCCGCCGATACCAGCCACGACGACGACCTGGCACTTCTCGCGCAGTGTGTTTGCCGTAGCCTGAATCTCATCGAGGAATTCCGGTGTGATGCTTGACGGCAGGTGAAGCCATCCCAGGAAGTCATTGCCCGGGCATGTACCGTTCTCAAGGCTCTCAGATGCTGCTACTACTTTTGGCTCAAATGCTGCTAATGTACCTGTCTCCAGGAACTGCTCAGCTTTTGTAATGTCTAATGAAATGTTCTTCATTGTCTATCTAAAACTGTCTGTTAATAATTTGATTTCTATTTGAGGTGAGATGCGCTCGTAGAGGATGTTGTACACCGCATCAAGGATTGGCATGTTGACGTGCAGATGACGGTTTATCTCCTTCATGCACTTCGTACCGAAATAGCCCTCCGCTATCATCTCCATCTCTATCTGCGCCGATTTAACGCTATAGCCTTTTCCTATCATCGTTCCGAAGGTTCTGTTACGGCTGAAGTTGGAGTATCCCGTTACGAGCAGGTCGCCGAGATACACCGAGTCGATGATGTTACGGTCGATGGGATGAATGGTCTTAAGGAAGCGGTCCATCTCCTGAACGGCATTCGACATGAGCACCGCCTGGAAGTTGTCGCCATAGTTTAGCCCGTAGCAGATGCCGGCAGCGATGGCATAGACATTCTTCAAAACCGAGGCATACTCTATGCCGAGGACATCACTCGAGGTCTTGGTCTTTATGAACCTGTTGGCAAGGACCTCGGTGAAAGCCTTGGCCTTGTCGAGGTCGGAGCATCCCACGGTGAGATAGCTCAGACGCTCCATCGCCACCTCTTCGGCATGGCTTGGTCCGCCTATGCACGCAAGGTTCTCAAAGGGAACGTCGTAGACCTGATGGAAATACTCCGAGCAGCACAGGTTCTCGTCCGGGACGATACCTTTTATGGCTGTAACGATAAACTTATCCTTTATCCTCGTCCGCAGTTTCTTCAGGTGATTCTTAAGATATGGCGACGGGGTGACGAAAACCAGTGTGTCGTACGACTGTACTATCCTGTTGATATCCGCCGAGAAGTTTATCTCGTCGACATCAAACCTTACGGAGGTAAGGTATGCAGGGTTATGGCCGAGCCGGCGGAAATCGTCGATTCGGTCGTCACGACGGATGTACCATCCTATATGATGCGTATGGCTGACGATAATCTTTGCGATTGCCGTCGCCCAGCTTCCGCCGCCAATGATTGCTATCTTACCTACGTTGAACATATATCTATGAGAGCATATCCCGACAGTCCCGGAAGAGACCGCCGGGAGGAGGGCTTATGCCTTAGCTCCGTCAATCCACTTCTGAATATCCTCTACGCTGGGCTTCTCGTAGCCAAGCTTATATTTCTTGTTTATCTCGCCAATCTTCTGCTGGAGGCCCTGTGCCTTCTGCTCCTTGATATCGGAGATAAGGTTGAAGCCTGCCTTACGGAGAACGTACACCCAGTTCTCAGGCACACCGAGCTTTGCCCACTCCTGTACGCTGCTCTGCGGGATTTTAACCTCCGGCTTCAGCTGTGGGAAGAGCATTATCTCCTGGATATTCTCCTTTGCGGTCATAAGCATGACAAGACGGTCGATGCCAATGCCGATACCCGATGTAGGCGGCATGCCGTACTGAAGGGCACGCAGGAAGTCATGGTCGATGATCATCGCCTCGTCATCACCCTTGTCGGCGAGCTTCATCTGGTCGATGAAGCGCTGCTCCTGGTCTATCGGGTCATTGAGCTCGGAATAGGCGTTGGCAAGTTCCTTGCCGTTGACCATAAGTTCGAAACGCTCCGTCAGTCCCGGCTTTGAACGGTGCATCTTTGTCAGCGGGCTCATCTCGACAGGATAGTCTGTGATGAATGTAGGCTGGATGAACGTGCCCTCGCAGAACTCTCCGAATATCTCGTCGATGAGCTTACCCTTTCCGAAACTCTCGTCGATGCCTTCCATCTTCAGTTTGTTGACAGCGATGTCGCGGATCTCCTCCTCCGACTTACCGTCGAGTTCGAAGCCCGTCTTCTCCTTGATGGCATCGAGGATAGGAAGGCGGCGGAACGGTGCTTTAAAGCTGACAACCTTACCGTCAGGATATTCCACCTCCGGCTTTCCGTTTACAGCCACACAGATGGTCTCAAGCAACTGCTCGGTGAAGGTCATCATCCAGTTGTAATCTTTATAGGGGACATAGAGCTCCATGCATGTGAACTCCGGGTTATGGAAACGGTCCATACCCTCGTTGCGGAAGTTCTTGCCAATCTCGTAAACACCTTCGAAGCCACCGACGATAAGGCGCTTCAAATAAAGCTCTGTGGCGATACGCATGTACATATCAATGTTCAGCGCATTGAAATGCGTGATGAACGGCTTGGCACTTGCGCCTCCGGGGATATTCTGGAGGATAGGGGTCTCCACCTCGGTATAGCCGTGCTTGTCGAAGAAATTACGCATAGTGCGCAGTACGGTAGCACGCTTAAGGAAGGTCTCTTTCACTCCGTCGTTGACGATAAGGTCCACATAACGCTGGCGGGCACGCTGTTCCGGATCATCGAACTTGTCGTAAGCCACTCCATCCTTGTACTTCACGATAGGAAGCGGCTTAAGGCTCTTCGAGAGAAGCTTGATGCTCTCCACATGAACGGATATCTCACCCATCTGAGTGCGGAACACGAAGCCGTGGATGCCAATGATATCACCAATGTCCAAGAGTTTCTTGAACACCTTGTTGTACATATCCTTATCCTCGCCGGGGCATAAGTCGTCGCGGCTGACATAGAGTTGTATTCTTCCTTTGCTGTCCTGAAGCTCGGCAAAAGAGGCCTTTCCCATGATACGCTTACCCATAAGACGGCCTGCAATGGTTACCTCACGCTTCTCATCATCCTTGAAGTTGGCCTTTATATCGTCGCTCCACGCGTCAACGGGGAACTCCTCGGCTGGATATGGGTTTATACCCATGTCTCTCAGGGCCTGAAGGCTCTGCCGACGACCAATCTCCTGCTCACTAAGCTCTAAAATATTCATTTTTTCTTAACAAGTTATAATTCACTGCAAAGTTAGCAAAAAGAAATGTATTATGTCTGTGTTTTATGTTTTTTAATATTATATGTATGGGAAAGGTTTGCACACAGGCGTGCAGAAAGACTGTCGCGATAAGACTGTAATATTCAATTTTTCGACAGCTTTATATTATTATGTAAACGTTTACAGTATATTCAACATTCACATTGCTGAATAATGAAAATTAATCCGTAATTTTGTAGGGCTAAAACAAAAAACGAAGAAATGACAACAAGATTTACACTCGCCGCACTGGCAACCCTTATCAGCTGCTCAATGCTGGCACAGGCACCGGCATTTCCCGGCGCGGAAGGACACGGACGGTATGTTACAGGAGGCCGCGGAGGCACTGTTGTACATGTCACAAACCTTAACGATTCCGGCGACGGCTCACTCAGAAGCGCCGTCTCAAAGTCGAACCGCATCGTAGTGTTCGACGTTGCAGGTGTTATTGCGCTGAAAAGCAACCTGACTGTCAAGGGTAACATAACCATAGAGGGACAGACGGCACCATCGCCGGGCATCACCGTACGATACTACACCGTTGAGCCGAAAGGCGACAACATCATAATCCGGTTCATGCGTTTCCGACGCGGACAGGAGAAGAACGTCAACGATGGTGCCGATGCAATCACATCACGGCATTACACAGGCATGATACTCGACCACTGCTCGATAAGCTGGAGCATCGACGAACTGGCATCATTCTACGACAACAACAACTTCACCATGCAGTGGTGCATGCTTGGAGAGGCGCTGGCAAATGCAGGACACGGAAAGGGTGCGCACTCGTATGGAGGAATATGGGGAGGCAAGCTGGCGTCATTCCATCACAACTATCTGGGATTCATGCAGAACCGAGTACCACGGTTCTGTGGAGCACGCTACAACTGGACGGACTATGGCAAGAACAAGGTCTACCAGAAGTACAACTGGCACAATTCGGTGCAGGCGGAGAACGTAGACCTGCGCAACTGTGTGATGTACAACTGGGGAACGGGCGGTTGCTACGGCGGACCGGGCGGAGGATACGTCAACATCGTGAACAACTACTACAAGGCAGGACCGGGCACGAAGCAGAAAACACGCGTTACTACCGTTACGGTGGCCACCAACGACAACTCCAACAAAGAGAACTGGTGCTTCGGAATGACCAGCCGATACTTCATCAACGGAAACTATGTTTCGGCAGCCGGAGCACAGGCGCAGAATTACGACTGGAAGGGTGTAGCCTACGATGAAGGAACGAGGACCATAGACGGGGAGATATGCTCCATAGACACGGGACACTATTACAACCAGGGAGTTGATTCCGTAAAATACAGGAAGTCCAGCGACGGACTCGATTGCGTCAGCATAAAACTCAACGGACCGGGAGCTCCGTCAGGCGAGGTAACGACTCAAACGGCTGAGACCGCTTACGAAAAGGTGCTCGACTACTCCGGTGCCAGACTGTACCGCGACGATGTCGACACTCGCTACGTCCGCGACACACGCGACGGGACTACGACCTACACGGGAAGCAATGGCGCTAACACCAAAGGAATCATAGACGTTGTTGCCGACTGCAACGGATATACCGAGGAAACGAAAGGATGGGGACTGACGAAATCGACACTGAAGGACTCTGACAACGACGGCATGCCTGATGATTTTGAGATTGCCAATGGACTCAATCCGAACAATGCCAACGATGCCAAGGCATATACCATCGACAGTAAAGTCAACGGAGGCCGCGAATGGTATACCAACATCGAGGTCTACTGCAACTCGCTCGTGGAGGATATCATGAAAGCCGAGAACGAGGACGCCGTCTCATCAGTCGACGAGTACTACCCTGCCGTTAAGAAGACGACAAATGGCATTTCGCAGACAGTAACCACCGACGCTGCCGTTTCGAGCAAGTACTATGCACCCGACGGGTCAGAGATTCGAGACATCAATTCCTACAATGGAATACTAATCAGAGTAGATACTCTGAAGAACGGACGCAATGTTGCCTGCAAACTGATAAGGTAACCGCACATAAAAAGCATAAAAAAGGAGCTAAAGAGGCGTGTCTCTTTAGCTCCTTTTTTGTTTTCTGACTTTAATCTAAGACCATGGCAGATAGTGCTCAAAACGAAGTTAACTTCAACCGCCAACGAAGTTAACTTGAGCTCAGGATCCACTTAGCCTCATCCTTCAAGGAATGACTATACCAATCCGTCAAGGTGCTTTTTCAGTTCCTTCAGCTCGTCACGCACGGCTGTCAGACTGTCTATGACCTGCTGACTCTTGTCGGCACCGGCACGGTTGACCTGTATCATCTTTCTCGCGGCGGCAATCTTGAAGCCACGCACCTTCACGAGATTGTAGATAACCTTTATCTGGTCTATGTCCTTCTGCGTGTACTGACGTACACGATTGCCCGTAGTCTTCGGACGAAGATGCGGGAACTCCGTCTCCCAGTAGCGCAGGAGACTCTCGGAGACATTCAACATCTGTGCCACCTCCTTGATGGAGTAGTACATTTTTGTGGGTTTGTTAGTATTTAGTGCCATGTGGGTTTCTTTTGTCTGCAAAGTTACTATTTTTTTATCATAAACATAAAAGTTTTGCTTTAATTTTGAATTGTATCGTGATTGTGCTAACTTTGCAAATTATTAACGGATTACTACATTACAAAAACGGATTCAACATAAATGGAGAAATACGATTACCTCATTGTGGGCTCCGGACTCTTCGGGGCCACCTTCGCCCATATGGCTCATAAAGCCGGAAAGAAATGCCTGGTCATTGACCGTAGACCGCAGCTCGGCGGAAACGTCTACTGCGACAAGGTGGAAGGCATCAACGTACATAAATATGGCGCGCACATCTTTCACACATCGAACAAGAAGGTCTGGGACTTTGTAAATTCCATCGTGGAGTTCAACAGATATACCAATTCTCCGGTGGCAAACTATAAAGGGAAGTACTATAACCTGCCGTTCAACATGAACACATTCAACGAGATGTGGGGCACCACGACGCCGGAACAGGCACAGGCGAAAATCGACGAGCAGAAGGCGGAAGCCGTAGAGGCCATGAAAGCCGCCGGAGCCGCGGAGCCGCGAAACCTCGAAGAGCAGGCGCTGACACTCATCGGACGCGACATCTACGAGAAACTCATAAAAGGATATACCGAGAAGCAGTGGGGACGGAAGTGCACCGAGCTGCCGGCATTCATCATCAAGCGGTTGCCGGTAAGACTGGTCTACGACAACAACTACTTCAACGACACATACCAGGGCATCCCTATTGGTGGATACAACAAACTGGTGGAGGGACTTCTCAATGGCGTGGAGACCATGACAGGCGTGGACTTCCTGAAGATGAACTGCCAAAGAACCAAGGATGGAGAGTGGACGTTTGACATTCCTGCGGAAAGTGCAACACAGAAACAGCAGGCCACGGCACGGAAACTGGTCTACACAGGGCAGATAGACGAATACTTCGGCTTCAAGCTCGGTCATCTAAACTTCCGTACGGTGAGATTTGAGACAGAGGTCATCGACAAACCGAACTATCAGGGAAACGCTGTGGTGAACTACACGGACCGTGAGGTGCCTTACACCAGAGTGATAGAGCACAAGCACTTCGAGATGTTCGGGCAGCAGGTTTACGACTATCCGAAGACGGTGGTGAGCCGGGAGTACAGTACGGAATGGAAACCGGGAATGGAACCGTACTACCCTGTCAACGATGAACGCAACAATGCACTGGCCAACGACTACAGAGCTCTGGCGGAAAAGGAAGAGAATGTCATCTTCGGTGGACGCCTTGCGGAATACAAATACTACGATATGGCCCCGGT
Source organism: uncultured Prevotella sp. (assembly GCA_900316565.1). Taxonomy (GTDB): domain Bacteria; phylum Bacteroidota; class Bacteroidia; order Bacteroidales; family Bacteroidaceae; genus Prevotella. Next base: position 16,126 of record ONDK01000039.1, read on the forward strand.
CATAGAGAGTGCCATCCGCGCCTTTCACGCAGAATGACTATTAGTCAAGTCCAGAACTCATGCTCGCCAGTATAGATCATGATGCCACCGCACTTAGGACAGGTCTTATGGTCCCATGGTTTTATACGGTCACTGCCGCAGTTCAGACAGATACGTCCGACGAGAGTGGCAAACGACGGAGCGGAGTCGCCGATGACACCACCGACGACAAGAGGCTGGATGGACTTGCAGTCGGGACAGCTTACCGCCTCGATATGCTGTCCCATAAACCCACGTCCCTCATAGTCGTAGGCCTCATAGCCACACTGCTGGCATTTATATGTTTTACGCTGAGCCATTATCACATATCAGATTATTTGTAAGACGATAGAAGAAGAGGCGCTGACGTCATGCACGCTCCAGGTGCCGCATCAGCTCTTTGGCGAACGCTGACACAGCCTGTGGTGGTGTCTTACTGTCATCATCTGACAGTCCGCGGAGTATCTGTTCCTCGGTGAACGGCACATCGGGGAAGACCATCGCGTCAAATCCCAACGACCGCGCCGCATCGACATTGACCTTACGGTCGTCGATGAAGAGACTATCCTCGGCTCTGAGCCCGTATTTGGCCAGAAGGAACTTAAAGATGCGAGGGTCCGGCTTGGTAATATGTATGTCAGAAGAGATTATCTGTCCCTCCAGATTACGGAATATCGTCAGCCGTCGTTCTATATCGTATATCTTATGACTGTAGTTCGACAGACCATAGAGATGGTATCCGTAGGCCCGCAGATGCATAAGTATCTGCCGCATACCCGGCATCTCACCGACAACACAGTCCAAGTATCGGTCATCATACAAGGCAATGGCGTCGGCATAGTCGGGATGCTGCGCCTGCAGGTTGGCAATGCACGCGCCATAGTCATCACCCATGTCGAGGCGATGCATGAAATCCTCGTCAAGGATGTTGTCGCGAAACCATGTCGCCTTCTCCCAGGAACCGAGGACCTCGGTGTAAACGCGACGGCAGTCGGTGCGTATGAGCACGCTGCCATAGTCGAAGATAATATTCCGTATCATATTCCTGCTGCAAAGGTAACAATTAAATTCAATAACGGTCATCCTCTGTTCCTTATTTTTACTGCATAAGCAGCAATCTTGTTTTTAGTTAAGAATTGGGAACAAAGAATGCTTTTTTAAATTATTTTTCGTAAATTTGCGGTCGGAAAAATTTTCAAGAAGAAACAAAGGAACAACATGTCGATAAAGATAAGACTACAACAGAGTAAGTTTAAGGAAGCCAACCGTGGCGGAAAATGGCACGCACGGACCGTGAACACGGGCGACGTTACAACGAAGGAACTGGCTCAGGAGATACAGGACGAGACGACTTTCACGCGTGGTGAGGTGGAAGGCCTTATCACAGAGCTCGTGGATGTCGTCGCCCGCAACCTTCGCGCCGGCCACACCGTGGTCATCGACGGTCTCGGCAGGTTCCATCTCGCCGTGGAAAGCAAGCCGGTGGAGGACCCGAAGGACTTCGACATCGATAAGAACATCACGGACATCAAGTTGAAGTTCGTGCCGTCGGGACGGCGCGACGACCTCACACACCGTAAGGTCGACGACTTCGGCGGCGGTGTTATGGTCAGCTGGTACGATGACGATGAGTCCTCGGCACACGCCAAGACGGAGAAGCGGCCGAAGCCGTCGGTCGTCCTGCCATTACTAAAGAAAAAGAAATAAAGCCGCCCTACCCTCCTGACTTCGTCAATACATCACCCTATATCACCTAATTCTCCTTGCAAATAATTGATTATCAATGGTGCTATTTGGTCTCAACAAAAAAGTGACGAAGTCGGAACGGCCCTGTGCAGGGAAGGGCTTCATGCCCTTCCAAAAACAATGTTCGACCTATTTCTCTTGCGTTTGTGTC
>ONDK01000047.1 GCA_900316565.1 uncultured Prevotella sp.
CTCTTTAAGGCGAAGCCTTCTCTGTGCTCTGAGTCACGAGTGAGTCTCTGTGGCTCTGTGTCTCTGTGTGAGCCTTACAAACTATCTCCAAAAAGTGACGAAGACAGGAAAAAAAATCCCCACCTTATCCGTTCTTTATGACGGAGTTGGTGGGGAAATCCAATTATCCGAAATTATAATTTGTTATTTCACGACCACATTCTTCACCTCCCATGTAGGAGCGGCTGCAGCGGTGCTGGTGTACTGGAATGCGATGTAGACGGTCTTCTTACCGGCGAAAGCCCTCATGTCGCAGGTAGCTTCAACGAAGTTCCAGTCATTACCTGTCGGGAAGGTGCTGATGGACAGCTGTGTCCACTTCTCACCATCTGTAGAAGCCAGGACCTGGATCTCCTTTGTCATGTCGCCTTCCTCCTTACCGAAGAACTTGCCGGTGTGCTGGAAGGTCAGAGTAGCCTTGGAGAGTCCCTCGAGGCTGAAGGCAGGAGAGACTATCATGCTCTGGCAAGGAACGTTCTTCTTGTTCACGTATGCCGAAGCCTTCATATAACCATTAGCTGGATCATGCTTCCATACATAGGTTGCGCCCTCACCAAGGGCGATATTCTTGATGGTGAAGTTGTCCATGCCATCCTTGAAGGAAGCGCTCAGGCCCTTAGGTGTACTCTGTCCACCATTGCCGTTGATGCTTACAATCTGATTGCCCGATGTCATCTCAGGTGTCTTGCCATTGAAGTTGACAAGATCGCCCTTGACAACTACCTCGTCGCCAACCTTGAGCTGGTCAGCGGAAGTGAACTTCTCGCCGTTGAGGTAATAGCCACGAAATATCTCGAACTGGTTGCTTGTTGTGCCGTCATCAGAGACATAATATGTTGCATTACCAAAACTGGTACCGATTTCGTCAATCTTCGAAACCTTACCCTTGACATAAACGCCCGCAAGCTTGTCGCTGGCTCCAAGAGCCTTCGCTGCATTCAACGCGGCGACGGCATTGAACGGGTCAGCCTCTGTACCCGTACCCTTTGCAACGCCGGGAGTGCTGGGATTGGCTGCGGCTGTCTTGCCATTCAGTGAGTAGAGGTAGTTACCCTGGTCGAACTGCGGCTCGTTGTTGTGTGTGGTGAACTTACCACATATAACTACAGAGTCGCCGACATTAAGCTGGTCAGCGGAGGTGAAGTTTGTGTTTCCGAGGTTCTTACCGCGGAAGACGACGAACTGTCCTGCTGTCTCCTTCTTGTCATTGATGCAGTAAGTATAGTTATGAAACTGCTCGTTGAAGGTATAGGAGCCGTTCTGCAGAGAAGTGATGTAACCCTTGACATATACCTCACCGGTAGGATAGTTGCCGGAGTTGACGAGTTGCTTTGCCATAGCGACATTGTACGGGTCATCGGCAGTACCGGTGCCGGAAGGTACTATCTGTGTGTTATCGATGTTGGCAGAAGGAGTATCGTAGGGCTGTGGTACGTCCTCACAACTGGTGAGAGCGAAGGCTGTCGTTGCCAGTGCTATCAATGAAAGAAATATCTTTTTCATATCTTTTGTTTGTTGTTTTTTACTTTATTGTAACGTTACGGATTTCCCATGTCGGGGCTGTAGATGCCGAGCTGACATACTTGAAGGCCAGATGGATCTTCTTACCGGCATATGAGGAGAGAGCTGTCTTGCCGTCCACCATATCCCATTTGGTCTCGGCGGTAGGCACGTTGTCAAGCGTCAGCTCTGTCCACTTGGCTGTCGATGGAGCACCACTTGAATAATCGGTGCTGACTAGAATCTTACAGTTGTCGCCGAAGGCTGAGCCAAGGAAGTTAGCGGCCTGGGTGATGAAGAGTGTAGCCTTTGTGGCTTTACTCAGGTCTATGACCGGAGAGATAAGCCAGCTCTCCGCAGCATGGTTGGCGCCAGAGACAAAAGCTGCTGCCTTTGCGCCGTAGGCTGAGCCACTCCAGATGTATTTAAGTGCATCGTCCTTCGACACGTCCACGGCTTTCCATTCGCCCGTACCCTCGGAGAAGCCCTCCTGATACAAGGCTGTCGCTGCCGGCTGTACGTCATCGAGAGTACGGATGATGAGCTCCCATGAGTCGCGGTAGCGTTTCATGATACCCGTTACGTCAACAGGATAAGACGGAACGACAGCATTGGCGAAGTCAGCATAGTTGCTGTTGTAGACCTGCACGGCCGTTCCGAGCTCCTTGAAATACCAGCTTACGGAGCCTGCTCCGCCGTTGGCGTTAGCGTATGTGGAGTCGACGCTGCTACGCCAGAACGTTACGTTGCGCACTACGGCAAGCTTTCCGGCATCCTTGTCAAGACTCCATTTGGAAGCATCGAACTCCTCCGGCTCAACGGTGTTGCCCGACGAGAGGATTTTAAAGTGCTTGTCGAAGGTGGCGCGGCTCATGCGACCAATAGATGTAACACCACTGGCATTCGTCGTAGGCACGCCAATCTCCGGCTGCATGCCGTAGTTGCCGACATAGAGGTCCTTAAGGTCTATGAGCACCTCTGTCCCAACGGGCAGGAAGCCATAGAGACCGCCCTCGCCGACGGAGAGCAGGATGGCTCCCGTCTTGTCCTGGATGGCAATCTCATTGTAGATATTTCCCTGCTCATCACTGCTGGTTACCACACCCTTTATCTTCACATCACTGGTAACCTTCTCATAGCCGTACGAAGTAGTGATAGGTGTACGGTACATGTCCTTCAGCGCCGCAATGGTAACGACATTGTCCTCCGTGAGGGCATTATTGCCATAAGGAGTCTCGGCATAGTTGGCTCCGGCATAGTCGTCACCCATACAGGAGGCGAAGAGCAGTCCGGCGAGCGCGAGGGCTATATATGATATTTTCTTTTTCATTTTCTGTCTGTTTTATTATTCATCACGATAGTATTTCGCTGCTAACGTTATCAGAACTTATATGCGATGTTCAGCATGCCGTTGATGCCGTTGGCATAGTACTTCTTGACATTGCGTGAGAACTTGTACGCACGGTCGGAGCGGGTTCCGTCGTTCTTGATGGTGTAGTCGGAACGGCTCTGCTCATATCCACCGCTGACGATCTTCTGGTTGTTCAGAATGTTGGTGACCATGAGATTTATCGACAGGCTGCCGTGCTTCAGATAGATGCTCTTTCCGATGGAGCCGTCGAGCATAAAACCTCCGTTGCCCTTTGCCTGACCAGGAACGACATAGTTGCCGTCATTGTCCACGTCCTGAGCTGTGACGAGGGTCTGTCCGTAACGGCGGGAAGGAGCGTATGAGAGGAAGATACGGTCGTAGTAGTTACCATTGATGTCGATGAACCATCCGCCCTGATGGAAACTCAGTATAGCACTGTAGGCAGAAAGCGGAGTGCCGCTCTCGCGCATACCTTTATTATATACTATATCGTCAGTATAGGTAGCCTTGGTAGAATTCATGTAACGCACGTTGGCATTATTGATATACTTCGCGTCGCTCCATGTGCCAAGAGTCTTGAAGTTGAGGAAGCTCGTCAGCTTGAAGTCGAGTCCGAACTCCACACCGTAGTAGTTCTTCTTGATGTTTGTCATAGAGACATAGGAGAACGAGTTGATATCATCGAAGTAGTAGTTCTGCCACTCCGTAACATTCGTCAGATGACTGTAGTAAGCGCTGAGGTTAGCGTGTAGCCATGTGCCGACATACTGGTAGCTGGCCTCCGAGCTGAAGACGCGTTCGTTCTTAAGGTTGCTGACGAAGTCATTGTTCATCTCAGGAGAGACAAAGGCCGTAGTAGCCTGCGGTGCACGGTGCTCATAGCCGAGTCCCAAGGAGAAGGTGCTTCCCTTACCCAGGTTGAAGGTGCCGTTGAACTTTCCTCCGCCGGAGATGAACTCCGCCGTTTTGCTCTTGCCATAAGAGTTGTCGGCAAACATACCGTTGCGCATGTTTCCCTTACGGTTCATACCGTCATATCCGAGCTTAGCCCCTACGGTATAGTGGAGTATTCCCACTGTCTGCGCGAATGTTGTCCATGCCTTTCCCTGTCTTACCTTCAGGTCATAGTCGTATCCGAAGCGGTCGCCCTCATAGACAAGCTTGCCCATGCCCTGCGTACTCATTGTGTTGAGGTCGTACTGCACACGCGGGTCTGTTGCCGCATAGGTGCCGAGGGCATAGGTGTTGACATTGTGGAAAGAGGTAGCGCCAAGGAGGTCGTCCATGGTCTGGTAGTGGTGTCCTATGTTCTGTCCGAGGATGATGCCGGCATTAAACTGCTTGTCCTTTCCGATGCGGTCGGTGAAGGTCGATGCCATGTTGAGCATCAGGTTGTTGTTGTGCTTGGCCTGCACGTAGTAGAGCGCATCCTTGCCGTTCTTGGCAGCCTCACGGTTGGCATAGTAGAGGCGGTCCCAGTTGATCTGTCGGTTAGCCTTGTTCTGCCACCACTCCACGGCAGTGTTCCAGTCGGCAAGGGCCTGCGCGGTACGGTACCTGCTGTCGGTCTCATCCCACACGTCGAAATAGCTTGACGGAAGGTTCTTCCAGTAGTCCGGCTGCGGGTTGTCGCTGTTGTTGTAGTTGAGTTTCGTGCTCTTGTAGAACGAGTACTTCCCGAAGAAGGACGTGGTGAGCTTCATGTTGTCGTTGATGTTCCAGTCCCATGTGAGGATTGCCGACGGAGCATAGTCGTTGACGACCCTGCTGTTGCGCTTGTGTCCGTTCTGATAGCCCCAGTACGGGTTATACTGGTAGTCGTTGGCGAGCCAGTATGCCTCGTCGGTGCTGGCACCCTGTGTAGCACGCTCTGTCGGGTTACCCCATGTGGAGAAGCTCAGAGAGTGTCCGTTGTTCCACCGCTTCTGCACGCCGAAATAGTAGGAGAGAGCATTGTAGAACGTTCCCTCCACATATCCGCGGTTAGCCCAGCGGTAAGTGAGGTTGGCAGCGATGGCCCATCCACGGCTGTTGAAGCCGCTGGCGTAGGTATACATGCCACGGAGAGTGTAGTTGCGGTTGGCCGCCGACAGTGTTATTCTGTTTCCAGCAGCCATGGAACCGGCGCGGAAGTCGTAGTTGTTGCTTCCAGCCATTGCGGCCAGCGAGAAGTTGTTGTCCTCGAAGGGCAGCGCAAAGTCCACGTTCTTCGTCTGCTGGTTCAGTCCGCCTACCAGGGAGTACCGGAACTGCCCACTCTCCATATCGTTCATGGGTGTTCCGTTGATGTAGATGTCATTGTACTTCTGGCTAAAAGCACGGTAGCGAAACCTCATCGGAGAGAAGAGGTATCCCACCTCGGAGGCATAGACGTTGCTGTTAGAGTTGAGGATGGTAACGTTGTCGCTCATATCCTCGTCCTCTCCCAGCTGTGCCTCGGTGAATGTGAAAGCCTGCTCGTCGAGAGCGTTGGCCGTCTGCTCCTGCTGACTGGCATCGGTCTTTGGCTCCTGGGCCATAGCCACCGATGAACAGCAAAGAGCCATCACAGCAATTTTCAGCTTCTTTTGCATAGGAGATAATTTTAATTAATTATTTAATTAGTGCAAAGTAACAAAATATATTTTAAAAAGAAAAGTCTTTTTTGATTAAAATTCAGTTAAAGATGCAAATTAATGAATTAAACATACAAATAATTAAAATTAAATGCCGAAATTTGCAAGCAAATAGAAAAGAACAGATATAAAGATGAGAAAACAGTTTTTCATGCTTCTGATGCTCGTGCTCGTTAGCACCGCGGCGTCAGCACAGACCAAGCTCAACGGTTATGCCGTAGGGTTCTACAACCTTGAGAACCTCTTCGACTACACCCATGACGAAGGAAAGAACGACTATGAGTTCCTCCCCGACGGTTCCTACCACTGGAACGAGATGAAGTACACCCATAAGTTGCACAACATGGCGCGTGTGCTCAGCGAGATGGGAACGGACAAGATCCCCGACGGATGCGCCTTCATAGGCGTCAGCGAGGTGGAGAACGCCCACTGCCTCACCGACCTGGTGGCACAGCCGGCTCTGAAGGCCCGTGGCTTCAAGTTCTGCCATATCGAGGGCCCCGACCGCCGTGGCGTCGACTGCGCACTTCTGTACAACCCAAAGTACTTCACCGTGAAGAATGTTAAACTTGTCCCCTATGTGCCGGAACTGGCAAAGGACAGCACATTCAAGACACGTGGCTTCCTTACCGTCAGCGGTGAACTCGCTGGCGAACATGTCACCGTTATCGTCTGCCACTGGCCAAGCCGCTTCCAAGGCTCTTTCTACCGTGAGACCGCCGGCAAGGAGGTGCGTGTCCTTAAGGACTCACTGCTCCGTGACGATCCTAACGTAAAGGTCTTTGTCATGGGCGACATGAACGATGACCCGACAAACAAGAGCATGCATGAAGGTCTTGGTGCCAAGGAGGACATCGACAAGGTGAAAGCCGGAGAGATGTACAATCCCTGGTACAACACACTGGTATTGGGCCATACGGGAACGCTAAAATACAATGGTTCCTGGAACCTCTTCGACCAGATAGTGATGACGCCAAACCTTCTCAACCAGAACGGCAAGAAGGATTTCACCACACTGAAATATATCTCTCATCAGATTTTCCGCCGCGACTACCTCTTCCAGGATACAGGCAAATATAAGGGCAACACCAAGCGTACCACAGCCGGTGGCGTATGGCTCGACGGCTACAGCGACCACCTGCCCGTCGTCGTTTACCTGGCCAAGGAAGCCAGGTAAGACAGCGGTCAGAGAATCTCCTTGAACATTTTATCGTAATACTCCGCCTTTTCCTCCACCCGCATAGGGTAGGCCCGGCTGCTGCTGGGCTCACGGTAAAGGCGGAGTATTCTGTTTTCGAACGGGAACTCCACATACGTTCCCATCTTCATCTTCCTGGCATTGGTGATATTGAAGTGCCCGGTGAAGATGGTTGTGGCCAGCTGACCGGCAGCAAGGACACCACGGCAGTCGGGAAGGGCGCGCAACATGCCGTCGAGGTCGGCTTTCTCCACCACCTCCAGGTCCTTGTCGGAAGCCGTTCCCTTCGTACGTCTTATCTTCAGACACGTGTCGAAGATGGCAATACCTTTCTCGGCAAGGAACGCCTTCAGCTCATCGAGCCGCCAGGTCTTCTCTCCCGGCTTGACGAAATGGTTCTTGTCGCCGAAGAAGCAGAGTCCCATTATCCTCCACATATCGTTCATGAAATTAGGATAATACCATTCCATGCACCACCGCTTCGGCGCCGGTGGAAACGTGCCGAGCATTAGAAGCCGTGCGTTCTTGGGCAGAAACGGCTCAAAAGGATGCGTCTCTATGTCCATAACCTACTCCACGAGTCCTTCTATATACTTACAAAGGATGCTGATGCCACGGACATTCTCACCACCCTGCGGTATGATAAGGTCGGCATAGCGCTTCGTGGGCTCTATAAACTGTTCGTGCATCGGCTTAAGGACCTTGAGATAACGGTCGACGACCATCGAGACAGTACGTCCGCGGTCTATGGTGTCGCGCTGGATATTCCTTATCAGGCGCTCGTCGGAGTCGCAGTCGACGAAAATCTTCAGGTCCATCATGTCGCGGAGCTTATGGTTTATGAGCGTCATGATGCCCTCGATGATTATTACCGGCTTAGGTTCCACGTGGACAGTCTCCGGAAGGCGGTTGCTGAGGATATAGCTGTAGGTGGGCTGCTCTATGGCTTTGCCATGCCGGAGCTCGTTGACCTGCTCGATGAGAAGCCTCCAGTCGAAGGCGTCGGGATGGTCAAAGTTGATGGCCTTACGCTCCTCGTCGGTAAGTCCCGTGGTATCGTTATAATACGAGTCGAGTGGCACCACCGCGACATAGTTTGGCGGCAGCGACTCCACAATTTTCTTCACTACTGTTGTCTTGCCGGAGCCTGTGCCTCCGGCGATACCTATGATTGTTATCTTTTTCTTTGCCATATCTACTTGTTGTCATCGTCAATGACCTCTGCATCGTCGATATCCTCCGGGTTCTGCATCCTTGCACGGGCCTCCTCGGCGGCTTTCCGGCTGGCGTTGGCCTTGTCGTATTCCTTGCGCATCTGATGTATCTTCAGTCCATCGAGACATTCCACGACACCGTAGAATATCATGCACCATCCTATAATCTTCATCACCAGGTCGATAGCCTCACCGGAGTTGAAGACAATGAAGATGCCTACGCCCAGAGTGATGAGCGGGAAAACCCAGAACAGCACCGGCACGGAAGCAAACCTCGTAGCCTTTCCTATACTCATGAGCTGGTTCAGCGCTCCGAGGATAAGGACCAGTCCGAGCACAATGACCACACCTTTGTTGAGGTCGTCGGGCATAACAAAAAGGATTATACCCAATATCATGCTTCCCACGCCAACGATAGGCAGTGAGGGAGCACTGCGCCGGACCTCATTGCCGTCCTTGTCGAATATCATCTCCGCACTCTCGAAGCGTTTCTTGGCATAATAATAGACTATCGAAGAGATAAGGCCCGTGGCAAAGAATATTGCGCCGACGACCCTTGTCAGCCAGCTCAGCGTCTGACCGCCATACTGCAACAGCAGCACTCCGACGACAATGGCGCAGAAGGCACGGAAAAGAGTACTTTGGAATATTTTCATCTTCTTGTTCAACATGTATTTATTACCGCAAAGATAATGTTTTCTTCCCATGCTGACAAATTTTTACCACATTATTTTTTGTTCCGCCATGCACGTAACGCACACGGCTGCCATAAAACAATCATTTTGCCGTATAATGTTTTCAGATTAGAAAATAAAACATTAACTTTGCAGCAATTTCGTTCTATAAGCGACGGAAGAAACGTTAACAGAACTCAGAAGAAGAGAAATGAAGAAACTTCCTATAATAATCCTTATGATGATAGCCGTCTTCATAGCCTCATGCGCCAACCAGGCCGACGGCGACAAAGGAGCCATCGACAACGACGCGCACATCCAGGGCGACCACACCATCTACGGGCTGGCCTGCGACGGCACCAACGACTCCACACTGGTACTACTGCCCAACGAGGGCGGCGACCCGGTGACATACGACATTCTCAATGCCACTCGCAACAAGCAGATATTCGGAAGCCTCTCCATCGGCGACTGGGTGGGGCTGATGGTGAACCCTAAGAACAAGAAGGAGGCCACGCTCGTCGTAGACCTCGACGAACTGAAGGGCACATGGACGTTCCAGGTCATTCCGAAGGTAAAGCCTACCGCCACGATGACCGCCGAACAGGCCGAGGCGGCGATGACCGACTCTATGAAAGCTCTCTACATGGTACCGCGCGAATACGGCTTCACCCTGAAACGCCACTACCAGGCCAGCCCCGTGGGCAAGATTGTAAAAGAGAGCACCCTCGACGACAACAGCCCCGTCTTCTATCCTATCGTCACCAACTACACCAGCTGGCACATCCTCAACGGACGTCTGTACCTGTATAAGGACACCGTCGACGACAAAGGGAAGCGCATACCGCAGAAGCAGGTAGGCTTCGACGACGGCACCTTCGTCTATCTCGGCACCGACTCCATGGCCGCTCTCTTCGGAAAGAAGGTCATGCAGTATCACCGCAAGGCCAGCGCCATGGCCGCCAACGCCGCCGCTCAGGCCGCTGAGCACAAGGCATCGATAGCAGACACAATCAAAAAGTAATTATAAGATATGAAACGATTCCTAATCATCGCAGCCTTTGCTGTGCAGATAATCACCGCCTGCGGACAGGGCAATGCCACCGCGGGACAGACAGGCAATGCCACCGACAAAGACACGACATGGTATGCCAACCGTGTAGAAGAGATAAACGCTGAGGGAGAAAAGCTCTCCGAGGAGTACAAGACCGTTGCCAGCGGACCACAGAGCGACGCCTCGAAGGCTCGCATCAAGCAACTCAACGAGAGATACGACAGTCTCACCAACGTCATGAAGGGTACCATCCTGGAGATAGCGCAGAAGTTCAAGGATAGCACCTTCCCGGCACAATTCTTCCAGGGCGACATCGCCTATATCCTCAGCTACGACGAGCTGAAGACTGTCTGCGATCCGAAGAGCGCCTACTACAATGCACCGGAGCTCAAGATGGCCAAGACGATGCTGGCTGCACTGGAGAAGCGTCATCCAGGAATGCAGTACAAGGAGCTGACGATGCAGGACATGAATGGCAAGACAGTAAAGCTATCCGACTGGGCCGGCAAGGGCAAGTATGTCCTCGTCGACTTCTGGGCTTCCTGGTGTGGGCCATGCCGCATGGAGATGCCAAACGTCGTGAAGGCTTACAACAACTTCAAGGACAAGAACTTCGAGGTGGTGGGCGTCAGCTTCGACCAGAAGAAGGATGCGTGGACGGCTGCCGTAAAACAGCTCGGCATGACATGGCCGCAGATGTCCGACCTCAAAGGCTGGCAGAGTGCCGCCCATGATGTCTATGGCATCAACTCCATCCCGGCAAACATCCTCCTGGACCCGGAAGGAAAGATTATCGCCATCGACCTCAGGGGCGAGGACCTGCAGAAGGAGCTAGCAAAGGTGCTGAAGTAAACACCGGGAAACAAAGAAATGTCTGTAACTGGAGTTCCTCGTTTTATGACTCGAGGAACTCCTTCAACCCTATCACATTAAGACCAAGGCCCTTGGCCTTTATCTGCAACCCATTATCCGAGGACAGCAACGTCGGTGCGTCGCCCTTATGCCGCAGAACAACGGAAAGGATATTGTTGTCGGGGTTGTGGCGGTCGAAGTCGCGCGGGAGAAGCGAGACATCCGACAGCTCCATCCTCACGTTACCATTGTCAATCTCCTGATTGATATTCTTCAGGGCCTTCTGAACGTCGCGAAGGTTCTCATCCTCCATCTTGTATTTCAGGTTGTCGAGTTCGTCGACGACCTTTGCCGAGATAATCACCGTGTTGTCGGGGCCAATCTTCGAGATGATGTCCGGACAGCTGACAAACACGTTCGTGTCGACGACATATATCTTTCCTTTCGTATTCGCCGGAGCGGGTAAGGCTGCGACAAATCTCTTTCCGACAGCTGTCGGGGCAGGCGTCGCCGTCTGCTGCTCCTTTGCCTCTGCAGCCGCTTTCTCAGCTTTTTCCTCACGACTTGCTATAACCTCCCTGAAACCTTTCTTGAACAATTCTATAAATGCCTTGTCATCAGGACGGGCCGCAATGCACTTGTCGAACTTAGGCACTATGTTCAATATCGACTTGCCGGTGTACTCCTTCCTTACCGAGAGATCGGCAATCCATTTGGCAAAGAGACGTCCGGCAATCTCTATATATACTTTATTCCATGCACTCTTCCGGTTGAAGGCATAGCCGGTCTTGTTGATGGATATGTCGGCATTCATCAGGACCGGGAAACCGAACGTGGTCGACGTGGGAAGCCTGCAGAAGAGAGGAGCATCCTTCACGCCAACAAGATTCTGACCCTTGCAACGGCAGGCAAAGGTTATCGTTGTATGCTTCTTGACAGCACCACTGCCTGTGTTCTCGTCATCTTTGTCACCGTACCTCACATTCAACTTTGCCCTTAAGTCTTTCGGTATGAATGAGATGTATTCCTTCGACACTACCCAGTTCTTACGGTCGAGGACCTTTGCCTTACCGCCTTTTATCTTCACTTCCACCTTACCTATATTCTGGAAGAAGGCAATGTTCAGCTCCGTATCAAGAGCAGTGCGCAGACCGGTCCTATAGCCATTGAAGGTCGCCTTATCACCTTCGTCGAACGGTACGATGACGGTCTCCACGAACCGTTTGTTATGTGCAAGCGACATCTTCAGTTCACGTGGCAGCTCAGCCTTGTCAAACCATGACGGCATCAGCTGGCCATTGACAGTCTTGAAATCGAGAAAGAAGCCGTTGGAGATAACTATAGTGCGCTTGTTCGACAAAAGGAACTGGCGCAGTCCCTGACAGTGATAGGCTATCATGTCGTTCTTATTATCGCCCGTCTGACCAATCATTCCACAGAATGACAAAACCGTCGCTGCCGACAATGGCTTACCGGTGTGCTGAAAGACAAGGTATTTGTCGGTGAGATTGAACTGCGCGTCGACCACACCGCCATTAAATTTGTTGGCCTCAAAGACGAGATCATAGACAAGGGTGACGGGGTCGTCAGAAACATCCATACCGTCAGCAGTGAGGTAAAGGCCTTTCTCGCGCTTGGCGACGGCTGCCATAAGGTCCTCCGGACTGACGGAAGTGATGGGCTTGGTCTCGTCGACCTCTATCTCGCAGGGGTTCACACGCACATTGAACGTGAACTTCCAGTGGAACAGGCAGTACTGGCCTTCGGTCAGCCCTTCCACGGGGGCTGTCAACGTCAGCGGCTCCACACGAAAGGTGGTCCGCGGATAACGTTCCAGTCGCGTCATGTCGGTGCGCCGGATGTCGTCGATGGAACAAACGCCATCGGAACTTTTCCTGTAGATGCCCATGAGGACATTGATGTTTGGGCCCCACCCTGTCGCCGGGTCCTTGACGAGTCTGTAACGGTAGTCGACAGGAGACGGACGGCTATCCACATCCATGCCGTCGTAGTCCTTCATCGGCAACTTCTCACTGACAAAGTCGTAGGTTATCTCGTCGACGGCCTCCACGGTGTTGAGGAGCATCTGGAGCTGACAGCGGTTGCCGGCGTTCGGCTGCAGATGACAGCCGAACTTATAATATTTACCTTCGAGCTTTTTGTTGGCAGGGACCTTGAACGACACAAAGCCGTTATCCACAAAGGGATATTTGAGCAAAGTCTTACTTCCCGGCACCTTCACCCTGGTCATCATTCCGCTGAAGGCATCAGGCCTTTCTGTATTAGGGACAAAGACACCATAAAAAACAAACGCATCGGTCTTCCAATACCTTCTTAAGAAATCCACTATTTCTGTATCAGGTAGATTTCTCAAATCATCCATTGATCTATATCTCATAATAGAAAAAATATAATGCCAAAACAGCCATTCGCCATTTGTTGCTGCAAAGCTGTTAAAGACGTTGTAATAATATCTACAGTTTAAAATGTTATTAAATCAAGACTTTTACTTTCTTGCGGCACAAAATTAAACAAAAATAGCGACATTTCATAATCGCTTCATCTTTTTTAACGATATATACACTAACGGCCCTACACAGAGTCTCTTGCTCAATACTGACGATAATAAAAAGAAGAAAAAGCCCGCACAGCCACGGCTGACTAAAGAGCCCGCACAGTCTCGAAGAGGCTGACTCTCAGTAACCCTAGGCTAAGCGAGCGAAGCGAGTGCAGCCTGGGGGTATACGGTAGTCAGCCTTCCCTCAGTGCTTCGGAGGCACACTCTTTAGTAACCCCAGGCTAAGCGAGTGAAGCCTGGGGTAAACCAAGCGGCGTTCCGCCCCTCTTTGCCTAGATGTCGGGCGACTGCAGGGTGCGGCTAGGTAGGGTTAGGGGCCGTCCGTAAAAAAACATGTGCCATAGTTTGCGGACGGCCACAAGGGCCGCACCCTGCAGCCGCACGACACAACGCGCTAAATGGATACACGTCTGTCGTTAATTCTCATGTTACATTCTCTGCACCGAGACCGAAGGATTCCAAGGGGGTGGGGGTTATCCCCATCCTCTAAGCGCGACTGTAATTTATAGCCTCGAAGAGGCTGACTCTCAGTAACCCCAGGCTAAGCGAGCGAAGCGAGCGCAGCCTGGGGTGAGAAGATGCGTAAAAACCACTCAGTGCCTCGGAGAGGTACATACGCGTAGTGTTCATCATTATATCCTAATAGTTGGCTTATAGGACTAATGGTGATAGCTTTATGTATGTACACACTACGTATCTGAACCTCTCCGAGGCTCTGAGTGAATACTCTGCTATCGTCCACACCCCAGGCTGCGCTCATTCTACGAAAACCTCTGTCACCCAATGTAGGGGTGGGGTTTATCCCCATCCTCCAAGAGCCACAGTAACTTACAGCCTCGGAGAGGCACACTCTTTAGTAACCCCAGACTAAGCGAGCGCAGCGAGCGCAGCCTGGGGCAAGTAGGTGACGGGAACCTTACTCAGTGCCTCGGAGAGGTACATACACGTAGTGTTCATCATTATATCCTAATGGTTGGCTTATAGGACTAATGGTGATAGCTTTATGTATGTACACACTACGT